>JACCXP010000325.1 GCA_013696905.1 Thermoleophilaceae bacterium | reverse complement strand
GGCCGCCGGCCCACGCGCAGGCCCGCCTGCTCGAGGACCGCGACGAGGCCGCCGTGCGCCGCTCGCGCATGAGCGAGGCGGTGCGCCAGGCCCGCCGTGCCGCGGGCGAGGTCGCCGTCGGGCGGGTGCTCGACCTCGACCCAGGCTCGCGCGTGCCCGAGCGCCGCTCGGTGCTCGCCCCGTTCCCCGACGAGTGAACGCGCGCCTTCGACGCCTGGGCGCACCGCGCGCGGCCACCGTGCGCTGCGGGCCGGGAGGCGTGCCGGTCGCGCTGGCCGGCGCCTGCGTCGACACGGTGCGCGAGGAGTGGGTGGTCGAGGACCGCTGGTGGACCGCGGAGCCGCTGCGGCGGCGCTACTTCGAGCTCGTGCTCGCAGACGGGCGCGACGTGGTGGTCTTCCGCGACCTGGTCGGAGGAGGCTGGTACTTGCAGCGCGCGTAAGGTTGCTCACCCAGCAGAAGAGGAGGATGGAAAGATGGCGATCGAGCTTCGCGGCGTCATGTCGGCCATGTGCACCCCGTTCACCGCGGACGGCCGCGAGGTCGACGAGGGCGCGTTGCGCGACCTCGTAGACGGGACGATCGACGCCGGAGTGAGCGGCCTCGTGCCGGGCGGCAGCTCGGGCGAGTTCACCTCGCTCGACGTCGAGGAGCGCCGGCGTGTGCTCGAGGTGGTCGTCGACCAGTCGGCCGGGCGCGTGCCCGTAGTCGCCCACGCCGGCTCGACGAGCACGCGCCAGGCGCTCGAGCTCGCTCGCCACGCCGAGCGCGCCGGAGCCGACGTCGTCCTCGCGGTGCAGCCCTACTACGCGCCGCTCTCGCTCGACGAGGTGCGCCGGTACTTCTCGGAGCTCGCCGGCGCGAGCGCGCTGCCCCTAGTGGCTTACAACTTCCCGGCCTGCACCGGGCTCAACCTCGAGCCCGACTTCCTGGCATCGCTCGCGCGCGAGATCGAGACGCTCGCCTACGTGAAGGACACGACCGGCGATCTCGCGCAGGTCTTTCGGCTGCTCGACGAGCACTCGGCCGACGTGACGGTGCTGAACGGCTGGGACTCGATCGCCCTGCCGGCGCTCCGCCTCGGTGACCGTGTCCAGATCCTCGGCAGCGCGAACGTGATGCCGCGGCGCTGGGTGGAGCTGTTCGAGGCGGTCGAGGCGGGCCGCTCGGACGATGTCGAGGCGCTCTGGTCGCCGATGCTCGCGGTGGCGAGGTTCGTGATCGCCGAGGGCTTCGTCGCGAGCCTCAAGGCGGGGGCGTCGCTCGCGGGCTTCCCGGTCGGTGAGCCGCGGGCGCCGTTCAACCCTCTGTCGCCGGCCAAGAGGGAGGAATTGCGGGCGCTCATGGTCGAGGCCGGGGCGCTCGAGCAGGCGGTCGGCGTGTGAACCGCTCGTCAGGTCGCCCAGCCGCGCCTGCGGTCGGCCACGAGCAGGCCTGAGTAGACCGCGACCGAGCGCGGACGCCGCCTTCCGTACACGAGCCGCAGCCGCTGCCGGTCACTCGCGCCGTACCAGTACTTGTACGGCTCGTCGCCGACCATGAAGTCAAAGCCGGCGCGCCCGGCCTCGATGCTCGCGCGAAAGGCGTTCCCGATCGTGACCTGACCCGGGCCGGCGGACGCGAGTCCGGGCTTGAAGCCACTCGTCCACCAGTAGAACGAGCGCTCGTCCTGGAGTCCGATCACGAGTCCCTCGAGCTCGCCCGAGCGCCGCAGCTCCCACACGACGGCAAGGCCCCTCGGCACGAGGTCGAGCACCACGTCGCGCATGAACTCGCGAAAGCGCGGCGTGCCGTGGAGGGCGGTCAGCGGGCACGGGATCGGCGAGCGCCGGTGCCCGACTCCGGCAAGCGCCGCAGTGGGGGAGTCGGCGGCCAGGCCGTTGACCACGAGCGCGTCCCACTGCCCACGCCGGGCGGCGATCGCGCCGACGACCGCCTCAGTCACGGCCGGTCGCAGGGCGGGCGCGGCGACGATGTCCCAGTAGTTCCAGACGGTGCCGGCCGCCGGCGATCATCTCCTACGGGAGCCCGGGGCGTGTGCGAACATATGTTCGCATGCCCTACGTCGAGCTCCACTGCCACTCCTGCTTCTCGTTCCTCGACGGCGCCTCGCACCCGGTCGAGCTGGCCGCCGCCGCCGCCGAGCAGGGCCACGAGGCGCTCGCGCTCACAGAC
>JACCXP010000127.1 GCA_013696905.1 Thermoleophilaceae bacterium | reverse complement strand
ACCCGCGTGAGATGGTTCTGCACCGTGCGCGGCGAGATGTAGAGCTTCGCCCCGATCTCCTTGTCGGTCAGGCCCTGGGCCACCAGGCGCAGGACCTCGTGCTCGCGCGAGCCGAGCAGCGGCCGGGCGCTCGGGGCCTCCCCCTTCGATGCCTGCGAGTACTCGCGCAGCAGGTGTCCCGCCAGCGTCGGTGTGATGATCGACCCTCCGCCCGCGACCGTGATGACGGCCTGGCAGAGCTCCTGGCGGCCGGTCTGCTTCGTCAAGTAGCCGCTCGCCCCGGCGGCCACGGCGTCGAGCAGCGTCTCCGCCTTCTCGCTCGCCGTCACGACCAGCGTCCGTATCTGCGGCAGCTCGGCGGCGAGGCGCTCGAGCAGCATCATGCCGCCGAACTCCGGCATGCGCATGTCGGTGATGATCACGTCGGGGCGCAGCTCGTGGGCCAGCTCGAGCCCGGTGCGCCCGTTGTCGGCCTGGCCGACGACGTCGATCCCGGGATCGCTCTTGAGCGCCGCCGACAGTCCCTCGCGAACGAGCGGGAAGTCGTCGATCACCAGCACTCTGATGTGCATGTTGGGTCGGGTTGCTCTTGTCGTTGCGGCTTCCATTCCTATGCTCCTAGTCCGAGGTACGTTCCGAGTGTCAGGGTCACCAGCGTGCCCTCGCCGGGCCGGCTCTCGACAAGCGCCCTGCCGCCGCGCGCGCTCATGCGCTCGACGATCGAGTGACGAATGCCAAGCTGCTTGTCGAGGCGGTGGGGCTCGAAGCCCACGCCGTCGTCCTTGACGGTCACGAGCGCTCGCCCGCGATCCTCCTCGCAGAAGACAACGACGCGGCCGGCGCCCGCGTGCTTGCGCGCGTTGGTGAGCGCCTCGCGCACGGCATCGACGACGGCGGCGCCGTCGGAGCTCGAGACGGAGGCGTCGGTGTGCGCGGCCACCAGGTCGATCGAGTGTGAGGCGAACAGCTGGGCGTCCGAGACCACTGCGCGCAGGCCTGAGACGAGGTCGTCGCCCTGCTCCTCGCCCAGACGCTCGATGCTCGAGCGAAGCTCGTGCGCGCCGCGGGCGGCCACCTGCATCAGCTCGATCGCGTTCGCGTCCTGGCTGTATCCCCCGCCCGCGACGTACTCGAGCGTCTGCAAGGTCGTGTCGTGGAGCCAGTTGCGGATGCGCTCGCGCTCCTGGGCGACGGCCTCGGCGACCTCGGCTGACGCGTCTGCGGGAATCGGCTCCGTGACGGAGCGAGGGACGGCCCTGAGGGCCGCTGATCTCTGGGCCATCCGCTTCGGGACTCCTTTCCCAGTCGAGCCTCTCCGTCTGTGGAGCGGCCCTCGATTCGGGGTTGTGCGAGCGATGCACTTCCGGCATCGGGCAAAGGGGTCAAACCGCCGAGCCCGAGGGAGTCTCACTCGTACATATGTCGAGTATTCGGGCGGTACGCCTTTCAGAGGTGTGCACAAAGCGCAGCGTCGAGTGCACGAAGCTGCAGCCGTCGTAACCGGTAAACCAAGCGAAACGCCCCGCGGCCCGGTCGAAACCGGCCCGCGGGCCGTGCGGTGAGGCTGTCGACCGGCGCCGCGCTACGCGACGATCCGGGAGCCCTTGCTGACCGCCTTGCCGGCGGGCGAGACCTTCAGCGGGCAGCGCCCGCTCGCGAGGCGCGTGCGGCATCCCGCGCAAAGGACCAGCGCTCAGTGAGCGCTCGTGATAGAAAGCGCGCCGATGGCCGACGAACCCGTCTTCGTGATCACCGGCGCCTCCACCGGCATCGGCGCCGCCACCGCGCGTCAGGCCGTCGAGGCGGGCTACCGGGTCGTGCTCGCGGCGCGCTCCGAGGACAAGCTGCGCGGGCTCGCGCAGGAGCTCGGCGGCGAGCAGCGGGCGATCGCGCAGCGCTGCGACGTCGGCGACTGGGACGACCAGCAGGCGCTCGTGGCAACTGCGCTCGAGCGCTTCGGGCGCCTCGACGTCTACTTCGCGAACGCGGGCTTCGGCGCCGCGCGCGGGTTCCTCAAGGAGGATCCCGCGCAGTGGCGCTCGATGATCGACACCAACGTGCTCGGCGTCGCGCTCTCGATCCGCGCTGCCCTCCCCCACCTCGTCGAGGCCGGTCGCGGGCACTTCTTGCTCACGAGCTCCGTCGCTGGGCGGCGCGCCCTGCCCGGCTCTCTCTACGCGGCCACCAAGTGGGCGGTGACCGCGATGGGCGAGGCGCTGCGTCTCGAGATCCGCAACGACCATCCCGATGCACTCGTCAAGGTCACGCTGATTGAGCCCGGCCAGACCGACACGCCGTTCTTCGACAACCGGCCGCAGGGAATGCTCGAGGCCGACGACATCGCGCGCGCCGTCATGTACGCGGTCTCACAGCCGGCGCACGTCGACGTCAACGAGATCCTGATCCGCCCCACCCGTCAGCCGACCTAGATGTCTCGAGCTCTGGCTCCAGGGCTTCGCCTCCTTGGGTGAGGAGGCGGCGGCCGGCGCCGCCTCAGTGGTTCGAGAGAACGGTGCCGGTCGAGGGGAAGCCGAGCGCTCGCTTGGTGGCGGCCGTGAGGTCCCACTCGCGCCCGCCGGCGTAGGGCCCGCGGTCGATCACCGGGGCGACGACGCTACGCCCGCCGTAGCGAAAGCGCACGCGCGTGCCGCAGGGAAGGCTCTTGTGGGCGACGCCGACGAGCCCCGGCGCGAGCGTGTGACCACACGCCGTCCGGCGCCCGTAGAGCCCCGGGCCGAACCACGAGGCCGCGCTGCTCCGGTAGACGTCGACAACGCGATCTGCCGTCCGGGCCGCGCGCGCGTCGATCGGCCGCACACGCAGCCGGTAGGAGCCCACGGTCGCCGGCCGCCAGGCGGTCTCGAAGCGGCCGCCGCGCGCAGTCGGGTCGCGATCGACGACTCGCCAGGCGCTGCGCGAGCGCAGCTCGAGCACGACGACCCGGCGCTTGCGCTCAGAGCGCAGCGCCCCCTCGACGCGCACGACGCCACCGACGCGAATCGCACGCGGAGCCTTGCTGCGCACAGATGCGACGCCGGCGGATGCGGCCTCGCCGCCGTTCGCCTGCGCCGAGGCCTCGGCGGGGAGGACCGACGCGATCAGCAGGGCGACGAGCGGCAGTGTGCGCCCGAGGCCGAAGCCGCGGGCGCGAAGATACGTATTCAATTGGAGACATCCCTTCCCGGCCTTGCCTACGGGGTTAGCTGACGGGCTCGCGCTTCCCTTCCTGTCCCCGCGCTACGGCCGGAGCACCGGCCGATTCGCCCCACCGCGCCTGGGCGCGGCATCTTGGTTCCCCCGCTCGCCGGACCCTGAGGACCGGCGACTCGGCGACCGAATCGTTCACGACATCAGCCCGCAACAACCCCGCAGGCGGGGCGGAAGTAGCGGGCGCGGGCGGTGACCCTAGCGATCCAGTCGGGCAAAGCGTCTGCGCGTCGAACTAGCGTTCCCCCTTCGATGGCGGATCGCTGCATCGCGCACCTGGACATGGACGCCTTCTATGTCGGCGTCGAGCTGCAACGACGTCCCGAGCTGCGCGGCCTGCCGGTCGTGGTCGCGGGCGCGAGCCCGCGGGCCGTGGTCACGACAGCCTCCTACGAGGCCCGGCGCTTCGGGATCTTCTCGGCCACCCCGGCCGAGCGCGCGCGCCGCCTTTGTCCCGAGGCGGTGTTCGTACCGCCCGACTTCGAGCACTATCGCGAGCGCTCGCGCGAGGTCATGGCCGTGCTGCGCGAGCACGCCGACTCGGTCGAGGCGGTCGGACTCGACGAGGCCTACCTCGACCTGACCGGCATCGAGCGCCCGCGCGCCGCGGCGCGGCGGATCAAGGCGGCCGTGCTCGCCGGCACGGGGCTCGCCTGCTCGGTCGGCATCGGGCCGAGCAAGCTCGTCGCGAAGGTGGCCTCGGATGCCGACAAGCCGGACGGCTTCCTCGCGCTGACACGCGACGAGGCACAGCGGCGCTTCGCAGCGGCCTCGCCGGGGCTGATACCCGGGATTGGGCCGAAGACGGTGGCGCGGCTCGAGGCTCACGGGGTCAAGACGCTCGGGGCGCTCGCGGCCGTGTCCGACGGCGAGCTCGCGGGCTGGCTCGGCTCACGCCTCGGGCCCCACCTCGCCCGGCTCGCGCGCTTCGAGGACGCGCGCTCGCTCGAGTCGTCGCGGGTGCGCAAGTCGGAGTCCCGCGAGACGACCTTCGAGCGCGACCTGCGCGGGCTCGCCGAGCTCGAGCCGGTGCTCGGGCGCCTCACCGCCGAGCTGTGCGGCGCGCTCGGGCGGCAGGGGCGCTGCGGGCGAACGATCGCGATCAAGGTGCGGCTCGACGACTTCTCGACGCACACGCGAGCCCGCACGGTGGCCGCGCCGACGAACGAGGAGGGCGAGGTCAGGCGCGTGGCCGGGGAGCTGTTGAGGGCATTCGACCCGAAGCGCCCGGTCCGCCTGCTCGGCGTGCGGGTCGCGAGCTTCGAAGCACAGGAGGCGGGGCGGCCGTCGCTCGACGGCGCCCGTCAGCTCGAGCTCGGGCTCGCCTGGCCCGCGCGTCAGGCGCGGAAGCCGACTACCTCGGCGAGCTGATCGAGCTGCACGCGCGCGGGCAGCCGCTCGACGAGCGCATCGCGCGCGCGGATCGCGAGCGGGCTTCGCCACTGGGCCAAGCGGCCGATCCGTCGCGAGCGCTCGACGATCCGAGCGGTGCGCTCGAAGCGCCTCGACTCGTAGGCGCGCAGCGCCTGCGCGACGTCCTCTGCCGCGCCGAGGCAGCGCGCGAGCACGACGGCGTCCTCGATCGCCTGGCAGGCGCCCTGGCCGAGATGTGGCGTCATCGGGTGGGCGGCGTCGCCTAGCAGGGTCGCGCGACCCTGGCTCCAGCCTCTTCGCGGCGGGCGGTCGACGACGTCGTGTCGAAGCACGTCCGCGGCCGCGGTGCTCTCCACGACCTCAGAGATCGGCTCGTGCCAGGCGGCGAAGCGCTCGAGCACCTCCTGCCTGCGCTGCTCGGGGCCCTCGTCGCGCTCGCCCGACCGCGCCGGACACGTGCCGAACCAGTAGAGGCGCCCGTCGGAGAGCGGCAGGAGCCCAAAAACAGAGCCCGGCCCCCACGACTCGGCCGCGATCACCCGGCCCGCGTCGAAGCGAGTGACCGCGCGCCACGCGATGTAGCCGGCGTAGCGCGGGCCCCCGTCTGCCAGCAACAGGCGACGCACGGTCGAGTCGACCCCGTCGGCTCCGACGAGCACGTCCCCGCGGACCTCGCGACCGTCATCGAAGCGCGCGGTCACCCCGGTCTCGTCCTGCTCGAAGCGGTCGAGGGAGGCGCCGAGCGTCGGGCGGAAGGGCGCGAGCGCGTCGAGCAGCGCGCGCTGCAGCTCCGAGCGGTGCAGCACGATCGCCGGCGCACCGAAGCGGCGCTCGAGCTCGAGGTCGGCGGTGCTCACGAGCGTCTTTCCGCGCGACGTGCGTATGCCGCCGGCGCCGAGCGCCGCGCTCTGCGTCTCGAGCTCGGCTCCCGCTTCGATCCGGCGCAGCGCGTGCAGCGCGTTCGGCCACAGCGTCAGACCGGCCCCGAGCGGGGCGAGGTCTCGACTGCGCTCGAACACCAGCGGCTCGATCCCCGCGCGGGCAAGGGCGACGGCCGCGCAGAGGCCGCCGATCCCGGCGCCCACGACAACCGCCGTGCGCGCCCGGCCGGATGTCACGGATGGCGCCGAGCTCATGGGGAGCGCTCGCCGACCGCCACCGCTTCGACGTCGGCCGGCACCGGCGCGCGCGGCGTTCGCGCCACGGTCGCGGCGACCACCACCAGGTGGAGCCCCGGGAACAGCCCGGACTCGGCGGCGCCTGCGGCCACGTGGCGCTCGTGGCGCTCGAGCAGCGCGAGCACAGAGCGGCACACCTGCGCCTGCGGAGCCTCCTCCCCCACCTCGCAGGCGAGCCGCGCGAGGCCGATGTGCTCCTCGCCCGAGTCGTCTCGCAGCATGCCACCGATCGCCGTCAGCAGCAGCGAATAGACGCGCTCGAGCAGCACGTCGAGCGCGTGCACGTCGGCCCCCGGCGCCGGACCGTGGTCGAGCGGGCGCTCGCCCGCCACAAGGCGCTCCGCCTGCCCGCCCATGACGCCTTCCAACTGGTCGAGGGAGAGGCCGGCCTGGAGTGCGCAGCGCATCGTCACGACGGCGGCCTGCATCGGCGTCCCATACGGCGCGTCGCTCGCGAACAGGATCTGCCCCGGCGGCACGAGCGCGAACAGGGCCAGCAGGTCCGCCGGGTTCCACCAGGCCGTGTCGAAGTAGAGGTTGGGCCGCTCGGCCGTGTGGCGCCACAGCCAGGCGAGGTCGCAGATCCCGGCGTGGGCGAGGATCAAAGGTACGGACGGAAAGGCCGCTGCGAGCGCGAGCGCATGGAGGCCGAGCGCCGGGATGCCGCGCCCCGCGTGCACCAGCACCGGCAACCGGCGATCCTGCGCGACGGCGAACACGTCCCACACGGCCGCCTCGTCGAGCGCGAACCCCTCCGCGCGCGGATGGAGCTTGATGCCGCGCGCGCCCAAGTCGGCACAGCGGCTCGCCTCTGCGACGCCATCGCGGCGCGGGTCGATGCGGCAGAAGGGCGCGAGGCGCCCGCCACTGGCGGCGGCCTCGGCGAGCACGCGATCGTTGGCCTCGCGGTAGCCGGTCGGCTCGTGCATCGTGAATACGGCCGCGCGCGCCCCCGCCAGCTCGAGCGCTGCGATCAGCTCCGGCGCCCGGCAGCGAAACCCGTCCGGGTCGTTCGAGCCGGTGTGCGTGTGAACGTCGAATGGAGCCGCGCCGGCTCCCGTGGCGACGAGCTCCGAGTGCCACGGGCGCAGGAGGTGGTCGGCGTACACGCCCACAAGGCTAATCTGGCTGCAAGCGAGTCCCAAGGAGCCATGCGCCAAACAGTCATCGAAGCCGCCCGTCGTCTCGGCCTGAAGGTCAACGTCGCTACGCTCGCTACCCCCACCCGCACCGCGGCGCAGGCCGCCGCGGCGGTCGGTTGCGAGGAGGCACGGATCGCGAAGTCGATCGTCTTCGTGGCCGACGGCGACCCGGTCGTGTGCGTCGTCTCGGGCGCTCACCGCATCGACCCGGCTCGCATCTGTGAGGCGCTCGACTGCACCGAGGTGCGCCAGGCGAGCCCGGCCGAGGTCCGCGCCGCCACCGGCTTCGCGATCGGCGGGGTGTCGCCGCTCGGGCATCAGGTGCCCGTCGTGATCGATGAGGCGCTGCTGCGCCACGAGCGGGTATGGGCGGCGTGCGGCGACGGCAACAGCGTCTTCGAGGTCGACATCCGCGAGCTCGCCGAGCGCTCGGGAGCCGCCGTCGTGCCACTTGCAGCCGAGGACGCGCCGCAGGCCACCGGCTAGCTCGACTCGACAGCCGGGCCGCAACGGCTTCGACGGCTGGCCATAACCCCCAACCCCTGCAGCGGTTAGGTTGCCCGCTCAATTCGCGAGGAGGGGAGCCCCGGCGTGCAGCGACCAGAGTCAAACGAGCAAGCATTCACCCTGCTCGACGAGGGGATCGGCAGGCGTGACCTGCTGAAAGCGGGCGCCGTGCTCGGCGCCGGGGCGGTCGCCCCCGCCTGGATGCTCGCGCCGGGGGCGACGGAGGCGTTCGCGCTCGGTCGCGGCGACCCGGGGCCGAGCCTGCTCCAGCCGGGCGAGGGCCGCCCGGTGGGCCGCTACGTGCCCTCGCGGCCGGACCAGATCATGTGGGGCTACCTGCCCAACAACCGCACGAAGCAGGTCGCGTCGGTGCGCTCTGGCGGGCTCGTGACCTTTGACACGGTCTCCCACGAAGGGATCCTCGAGGACCAGGGCCGCGATCCGATCAAGTACTTCGCGACCAAGGGCGTGCGGGCGGAGAAGGTATTGCGCGACGCGCGCGCGATCGCCGCCGCGCCGATCGCCCATGACTTCGACAACGACGGGCCCCACATCGTCACCGGGCCGGTGTCGGTGATCGGCGCGAAGCCGGGCGACGTGCTGAAGATCGACGTGGTCTCGCTGATCCCGCGCGCGCCATACGGCGTGATCTCGAGTCGCCACGGCAAGGGCGCGCTCCCGGGTGAGTACCCGCAGAACGCGGGGCCTCAGCCGGGCGCGAGCAAAGAGCGCCCCGAGCTCTACAACAACGTCTCGGTGTTCACTCCGGTGAGGCGCATCGACGGCCGCCTCAAGGGCGTCCTGCCGGTGCGCCAGAACCTCGCAGCGGAGTTCCCCATCGACCCGTTCATGGGGCTGATGGGCGTGGCGCTCGACACCTCCGAGCCGGTCAACTCGATTCCACCGACGGTCGCCGGAGGGAACATCGACATCCGCAACCTGACGGTCGGCTCGACGCTCTACCTGCCGGTGTTCGTCCCCGAGGCGAAGTTCTTCGTCGGCGACCCGCATTTCGTGCAGGGCGACGGCGAGGTAGCGCTGACGGCGCTCGAGGCCCCGCTGCGCGGCACCTTCCGCCTCACCACGCTGCCGGCCGGGAGCCCGCGGATACCGAGCAACCGGCCCTCGCTGCCGCTTCCCTTCGGCGAGACCGCCGACTACTGGATCCCGGTGGGGCTCAACCGCGACCTCGACGAGGCGATGAAGCAGGCCGTGCGCGAGTCGATTGCCTTCTTGAGCGGGGAGCTTGGCATGGACCGCCAGGTGGCCTACGCGTACCTGAGCGCCGCCACCGACTACGTCGTCTCCCAGGTCGTCGATCGCACCAAGGGCGTGCACGCACTGATCCGCAAGTCGGACTTCGGGGCGGGGCGCTAGCGGGCAATTCCGCGCAAAGAGCGCGCTTTTCACACCGGGCAACGAGCGGACCTTGGCGTCTTCGCGCAGCGCTCTGTATACGTCGCCTTGCCGAGCCGCCTCGATCCTTCGAGGCGGGCGGGGGAACCAACGCCGGCGCGAGCCCGGCCGGGGCTAATCGACCGCACAGCCGCGGCAGAGGCGCACGACGCGCCAGCCCGCCAGCTCAACTCGTAGGCGCCACGGCATACACCGAGAGAAGGAGCCCGTCGCGTGCGATCCACGGGGGTGCGGTGTTCAAAGCTGTTGGCGGTCGCGGTGGCGGGAACGGCGCTGCTTGCGCTAGCCCCTTCCGCCGCCGCGGCGATCTCCTTCCGCGGCGCCTCGATGGCGGCACGCTCGACGTCCGCCACCACGCTCGT
>JACCXP010000245.1 GCA_013696905.1 Thermoleophilaceae bacterium | reverse complement strand
CAAGCTGCTGCCGAACCGGACCGTCTACGCGAACGTCGCCTACGCGCTCCAGGTGATCGGCGAGAGCCGCGAGTCGATCCGGCGCAAGGTGCCGGACATCCTGCGCCTCGTCGGCCTCTCGACCAAGCTCCACAATTACCCGGACGAGCTCTCGGGCGGCGAGCAGCAGCGCGTCTCGATCGCGCGCGCGTTCGTCAACCACCCCCCGCTCGTGCTGGCCGACGAGCCGACGGGCAACCTCGATCCCGAGACCTCGATCGGGATCATGCAGCTGATCTACCGCATTAACCGCACCGGCACGACCGTGATCGTCGCGACCCACGACAAGGAGATGGTCGACAAGATGCGCCGGCGCGTTATCGAGCTGCGCGAGGGGCGGATCATCCGCGACCAGCTCTCGGGCCTCTACCGCCCGGACGAGTCGACGAGCGAGTTCGCGATCCGCCTGCGCGGCGAGCTCGGTGTCGGTGACGAGGGCCACCCCAACTGATGCGCTTCGGCTTCTTCTACAGAGAGGCGCTGCGCGGCCTGTCGCGAAACGCGACCCCGAGCCTGGCGGCGATCCTCACCGTGCTGCTGACGGCGCTCGTGCTCGGCGTCTTCATCCCGATCGTGCAGGCGACCACCGGCGCGGCGAACGAGATCAGGAGTCGCGTGCTCGTCGACGTCTACGTCGCCGAGCGGGCTTCGACGGCGGAGGTCACCGAGCTGCGCGCCGCGCTCGTGGCGACGCCGAACGTCAGGTCGGTCGAGTTCATCTCGAAGGGCGAGGCGCTCAAGCGCGAGCAGGCCCGCAACCACGACGCGTTCGAGCTGCTCGGGTCGAACCCGCTGCCCGACTCCTTCCGCATCACGCCCGTCGACCCGGGCGCCGTGACGGCGATCGTCGACCGGCTCGCCCCGCGCGGCGACGAGGGGCGGCGCACGCCCGCGCTCGGCGCGATCGACGAGGTGCGAAACCGCGAGGAGGAGACGGAGAAGATCCTCTCGGCCACAGGCGTCGTGAAGGGGATGACCGCCGGCCTCGCGGCGCTGCTGGTGCTTGCCTCGATCGCGCTCATCTCGAACACGATCCGCCTGTCGGTCTTCGCGCGCAGGCGCGAGGTCGAGGTGATGCGCCTCGTCGGCGCGACCAACTGGTTCATCCGCTGGCCGTTCGTGATCGAGGGCATGATCGTCGGGCTCGCGGGCGGCCTGCTCGCGGTGCTCGTCCTGACGATCGCCAAGAACACGCTGATCGACCCGCTGTCCGAGCGCTTCGCCCTGCTGGCTGCGCCCGAGACGATCGACTTCCCGCTGCTCGTGGGCATCCTGCTCGCGGCGTGCGTCGGCGTGTCCGCCGTCGGCAGCGGGATCACGTTGCGCCGCTTCCTCAGGATCTGAGCCGAGGCGCCGGCGGCGCGGTGCCGCTTACGGCGCCATAAGGCGCATGGGTACCCTTCCTCGGGCCCGTGAATCGCCTTCGGACGCCCATCCTCGCTGTCTTCGCCGCGCTCGTGGCGCTCGCCGCCGGCCTCTGGCTCGGCGGTCATCCGACGTCGCTTCCGAACGTGCTGCGCCAGATCTTCGTCGAGGACGACCGTGCCCTGCGCGCGGAGGTGATCGACACGATCGAGGACAACTTCGCCCGCCGCGTGGACGGCGGAAAGCTGCGCGCCGAGCCCTCGCCCAACGGGATCGTGCGCTCGCTCGGCGACCGCTATTCGCGCTACATCACCCCCGCCGAGTGGGAGGAGTTCGACCAGTCGACGCAGGGGCAGTTCGAGGGCGTCGGGCTGAGCGTCGGCGAGGACAAGCGCGGCCTGCGCGTGCTGACCGCCTTCGAGCGCTCGCCCGCGGCGATGGCCGGCCTGCGAAGGGGGGACGTGATCACAGCCGTCGACGGCGAATCGATCGCGGGCGAGCCGAGCGAGCTCGCGACCGCGAAGATCAAGGGCAGGCCGGGCACCTCCGTCGAGCTGTCGGTGCTGACGCCGAGCACACGCGCGACGCGCACGTTGCGGGTCGAGCGAGCACGCATCGAGGTACCGGTCGCGCGCGGCAAGCTGGTCACGCGCGCGGGGCGCAAGCTCGGCGTCGCGTCGCTCGCGGGCTTCAGCACCGGCGCCCACGGCGCGTTGCGCGTCGAGGTCAAGAAGCTGCTCGACCAGGGAGCGACGGGGCTCGTGCTCGACCTGCGCCACAACCCCGGCGGTCTGCTCGACGAGGCCGTGCTCGTGTCGAGCGCGTTCATCGAGGACGGGCCGATCGTCTCGACCAGGGGCCGCGCGAAGAGCGAGCGCAAGTTCGAGGCTCAAGGCCAGGCGCTGGCCCCGAAGCTGCCGCTGGTGGCGCTCGTCGACGGTGGCAGCGCGAGTGCTTCCGAGATCGTGACCGGCGCGCTGCGTGATCGTCGCCGGGCGACGATCGTGGGCACGCGCACCTTCGGCAAGGGCGTCTTCCAGGAGGTCAAGCGGCTCTCGAACGGCGGCGCGCTGTCGCTCACGGTCGGCTCCTACTACCTGCCAGGTGGGGAGAACATCTCCGACAAGGGGATCACGCCGCAGGTCAAGGCCCGCGACCTGCCGCGCACGCCACGCGACGAGGCGCTGAACGTGGCGCTCGACACGTTGCGCGCAAAGGCCGGGTGAGCGCGACCGCGCGGCCGCCGGC
>JACCXP010000241.1 GCA_013696905.1 Thermoleophilaceae bacterium | reverse complement strand
CCCTGGAGGCCATGAATGCCCAGTCGCTCGACTGGAGCGCGAGCAGCTCGCGGGCCGCGGCGGCGAGGTCGTCTCGGTCGAGCCCGCGCGCACGCATGACGAGCTCGAGCTCGGCCGCGCGCGCGGCGAAGACCAGCTCCGCGACCGCCGGCGAGTCCCACGTCGAGAGGTCACCGCCCTCGCCCCAGGTCGAGGCCACAAGCGTCCGGCGCACCGGCTCCGAACACTCGACGCCCTCGCTCAGCGTCACGAGCTCGAGCCCGCTGCGATCGGCCTCGGCGAGCACGGCAGCGAGCCACGCAGGTCCCTCGTACCACCAGTGCCCGAGCAGCTCGGCGTCGAACGGGCAGCAGAGCAGGCCGGGGCGGTCACGCTCGCGGGCGTAGCGGTCGAGGCGCTCGATCGCTCGGGCGACGAAGTCCTCGGCGTCGCGGCGAGCCTGGGCGAGGGCATCGCCGTGGCTGTAGGGCCCGCCGCCGTTGGCCCACGGGTGTGCGCCGCCGGGGCTGCCGCGGTGATAGTCGCGATAGACGCGATGCGCCGGGTAGCCGGACTCGTTCGACCACACGCGCGACACCGCCTCCCAGTCGAGCGGCACGGCCACCGGCCCGGCCTCGGTCGCCACGGGCTCGAGCTGCTCGGGCGATCCCAGCTCGTGCGCTCGCGTCTGGTCGACGACGAAGGCGCTTACGCCGTGGCGCGCGAGCTCGTGCTCGAGCCCCGGCTCATACGCGCACTCAGGCAGCCAGAACGCGCCCGAGAAGGACCCGAAGCGGCGCCGATGTGAGCTGATCCCGGTCTCGAGCTGCAGGCGTAGCCCCGCGCGCGTGGCGAGCAGCGGCAGGACCGCGTGGGTCGCCGCCGAGGTCATCAACTCGAGCGGCCCGCCGTCGGCCGCGCGCCGGTAGGCGCCGAGCAGGTCCCCGCCGATCGCCTCGAGCGCCTCCTCGGCAGGCACGTAGTCGCCCGCCGCGCGACTGACCTCGGCGGCCTCGAGCGCGCCACCGCCTGCTTGAAGCTCGGCCGCGTCGCGCGCGTGGAGCGGGGCCTTGACCTCCTGCAGATAGCGGCGCAGCCTCGTGCCGGCCTCGCCGGGAAGCAGCTCGAGCTGGTCGCACAGCACCGGCGTCAGACCGACGGTCACGGGCGCTTCCTCGACGACGCCGAGCAGCCGGACGTACACGGAGGAGATCGCCTCCCACAGCCACTCCTCGCCGAACGGCCACTTGCCGAAGCCCTCGACGTAGGGCATATGGGCGTGGAGCACGAGGGCCAGGGTGCCCCTCACCGCAGCACGGCCACCAGGTCGAGGGCGCGCTCGAGCGGCGCCTCGCCTTCCGGGCGCAGACGGAAATCGCGCGTTGAGACAGCCGGCACGAAGCGCTCGTAGAAGGGGCGAGTCAGCCGCAGCCGTCGATGCAGCGGATCCCAGCCGGCCCGGAGCGCGAGCTCGTGAGCGCGCAACTTGCGCGCATGGAAGACCCCTTGCAGCTCCACGTGCTCGAAGCACCCGCGGCACAGTGCCCGGAACTCGTCCGGGCGGTACTCCCTGACGTGCCAGGGATTGCCCGAGCGCTCGGCGCCGGGCGGTGCGAGAGTGAGCACGTTCGGCGTCGAGACGTAGGCGACTCCGCCCGGGCGCAGGATCGAGCGAAAGCCCTCGAGCGCTTGCCGGGGATGCTCGAGATGCTCGATCGTCTGCAGGAAGACGACGGCGTCGCACGGCTCGCCGTAGCTCTCCACGAGCTCGCGCACGAACGAGAGGCCCGTGCGGCTGTACTTGAGCCGCGCGTGCTCGTGGGCCTCGGGGTTCGCGTCGACGCCGACGACGCGCGCGCCGCGGCGGGCCAGCAGCTCGGCGCCGTAGCCCTCGCCACAGGCCATGTCGACGACCTCGAGCCCACCGCAGCGGTCGGCGATCCACTCGTAGACGGCGAGGTGGCGGCGGAACCAGTAGTTCTCCGCGGCGACGTCCGGCAGCGTCCGCTCCCCGGTGAGCGCGAGCGGGGGCACGCCCGCGGGCTGGTCGCGCTGAACCGTCAGCGGGCCGCGTCGGCGGCGCGCGC
>JACCXP010000117.1 GCA_013696905.1 Thermoleophilaceae bacterium | reverse complement strand
CCTTGCCCCGCAGCTCCTCGATCTTGCGGCGCGTCTCCGGGTCCTTGGCCTTCTGCTTGGCCTTCTCCGCGAGCTCACGTCCCTGCGGGCTGCGCGCGAACTCGGCCACCTTCCTGAACAACGATGCCATCTTGGTCTCCTTTGCCGGCGCCGGCTGAGCGAGGATCGCGCGTCGACGTGAAGCGATGGTAAGCGAGCTCAGCGCCCCGCGGCGTAGCCCTGCATCCCGCGCGGATTCGCGGCCGCCCGCAGCATCCCGTCAACCGGCCCAACCGCGCTCAGGCGTCCCAGCGACCAAGCATCCTCGACACCGATTTCGTGCCCGCGCGCGCGCAGCTCCTCTATGACCTCCGTCCCCAGCCGCGCCTCGACGGCGACGTGGCGCGGCTCCTGCGAGCGCGGATAGAAGGAGCTCGGGAAGTGGCTCGTGTGGAACATCGGCGCGTCGATCGCCTGTTGGAGGTTGAACCCGAAGTGGACGTGCGAGAGGAAGAAGTTGAGCGACCACTGGTCCTGCTGGTCGCCGCCCGGCGTGCCAAAGGCGAGGTAGGGCCTGCCCTCTCGCAGCGCGAGCGATGGGCTCAACGTCGTGCGCGGGCGCTTGCCGGGCGCGAGCGAGTTCGGCAGCCCGTCGGTGAGCCAGAACATCTGTCCACGCGTGCCGAGGCAGAAGCCGAGCTCGGGGATCACGGGCGAGGAGTGAAGCCAGCCGCCGCTCGGGGTCGCCGCGACGAGGTTGCCGTGGCGATCGGCTACGTCGATGTGGCAGGTGTCGCCACGGGAGCCCATCGCGCGCGCGACCATCGTCTCTCCGGCGGTCGCGATCGTCGGCTCGCCGACACCGGCGCCGGCGTCGCGCGCGACGTCGTCGTAGGGCGGCAGCACGGGCTCGCGGCCACCGGGCGCCCCCGGCCTCAGCGCGCCGGAAGCCTGCTCGCCGACGAGCGAGCGGCGCGCGTCCGCGTATGCCGGGCTCAGCAGCTCGCCAAGCGGCACGTCGACGAAGTCCGGGTCGCCGTACCAGGCCTCGCGGTCGGCGAACGCAAGCTTCGAGCACTCGACCACGGTGTGCACGAAGTCGGCGCTGCCCGGGCCCATCGTCTCGAGGTCGAAGCCCGCGAGCAGCCCGAGCTGCTGGAGCATGACCGGTCCCTGGCCCCACGGCGCCGTCTTCAGCACGGTGTAGCCGTGGTAGTCGAAGGCGACCGGATCCTCGATGCGCGCCCGGAAGCTCTCGAGGTCGGCGGCGCTCAAGAGGCCGCGATGGCGGCGCCCGGACGAGTCCATCACCTCGGCGCGCTCGCAGTAGCCGACCATCTGCTCCGCTATGAAGCCCCCGTAGAACGCGTCGAGGGCGGCCTCGATCTGCCCGTCGCGATCGCTAGTCGCGGCCTCGGCCTCCTCCACGAGGCGCGTGTAGGTCGCCGCGAGCGCCGGGTTTCGGAAACGATCGCCTGCACTGGGCACGCCACCCGCGAGGTAGAGCGCCCCGGAGTCCGTCCACTCCTCGTTGAAGAGCTGCTCGACCCCCTCGATCGTCGCGCAGATCTGATCGACGAGCGGATAGCCGTGCTCGGCGTAGCCGACCGCGTGCTCGAACACGTCGCGCAGGCGCAGCGTCCCAAGCTCCTGCAGCATCAGCATCCAGGCGGCGAAGGCGCCGGGCACGCACGCCGGCAAGAGGCCCGTGCCGGGGATCATGTCGAGCCCGAGCTCGCTGAAGCGCTCGATCGTCGCTGCGGAAGGCGCCGGACCCTGCCCGTTGAGCACGAGCGCGCGCTCGCGTTCGGCGCTCCAGAGGATCACCGGCATGTCGCCGCCCGGGCCGTTCAGGTGCGGCTCGACGACCTGCAGCGTGAGCCCGGTCGCGACCGCGGCGTCGAAGGCGTTGCCGCCGCGCTCGAGGATCGCCATGCCCGCGGCCGAGGCCAGCCAGTGGGTCGAGGCGACCATCCCGAAGGTGCCGCGCAGCTCGGGCCGGGTGGTGAAGCTCACGAGGAGCTCGCCGCCGCGCTGCGCGTGATGTCAGGAGCCGGTGCGCCCTGGCGCACAAGGTGGCAGGCGACGAGGTGGCCGTCGCCGTTCACGTCGTCGAGCTGCGGCTCGACGTCGGTGGACTCTGGCGCCGACTCGTGCTCTAGCGGGCAGCGCGTGCGGAAGACGCACCCGGACGGCGGGTCCACCGGGCTTGGGATGTCGCCCTCGAGCACGATCCTCCGCCGCGAGCGCTGGCGCTCGGGGTCCGGGACCACGACGGCCGAGAGCAGCGCCTGCGTGTAGGGGTGCGTCGGCGCCGAGAAGACCTGCTCGCGCGTGCCGATCTCCATGATCTTGCCGAGGTACATGAC
>JACCXP010000237.1 GCA_013696905.1 Thermoleophilaceae bacterium | reverse complement strand
TGCTCGGTGGAGACGTACTCGTCGCCGAACGAGCGGGCCTCGTCATCGGCACGGTTGAGCGCCTGGATCGTAGGCGCATCGAGCACAGGCGCCTGCGTGGCCTCGCCGCGCACGGTTGCGAGGCCGTCGAGCGTCGCGTTCGTCCGCCGGCGGACGCCCTGGACGTCGACTCCGGCGCGGTCGAGCACAGGAACGACGATGCCGCCCTCCTGCTCAAGCAGGGCGGCGAGCAGGTGGTGGGGCGTGACCTGGGGATTCGCCCGCGCCCCGGCCAGTCGCTGCGCGGCGGCGAGGGCCTCCTGGGACTTGACGGTGAATCGATCGGCTTGCATGCGGCTCCAGTCTTACCCGCTAAGAAGATCTAAGTGTTAATGTAGCAAGTCTACCGAAGCCGTCGCTAGCGGCGCGGCTGGCGCGTCGGGCGTGGCACGGGCACGAGCGCCATGCCGGGCGCCTCGTAGCGCACGAGCTCGCGCTTCATCGAGCGGCGCAGGCTCGCGAGCTCCTGCTCGAGCTCGGACTGGACGAGCGCGGCCTGGTGCTCGAGCGCCCGCATCTGCCGGCCCATGCGCTCGATCTCGAGCTCGAGCTCGAAGACCCGCTCGACCCCCGCGAGGTTCATGCCGAGCTGGGTCGTCAGCTCCTGGATCCGTCGCAGCCGCTCGACGTCGCTCTCCGAGTAGAGGCGCGTGTTCCCGGCCGAGCGCTTCGGCGCGACGAGCCCGCGCGCCTCGTAGATGCGCAGCGTCTGCGGGTGCATCCCGGCGAGCTCGGCCGCGACCGAGATCATGTAGACGCCGCGTGTGCGATCGCTCACGGCTTCTTGCCGTTGTCGGCGAACAGGCGCTCACGCGGGTTGCCGTCGAGCGTCTCCGCGAGGTCGTCGAGGGCGGCGCGCTGGCGCTTGTTGAGCGAGCGCGGCACGTCGATCGTGAGGCGGTAGTGGAGATCGCCACGGCCGTTCTTGCCGAGTCGAGGCGGGCCCTCGCCGCGCAGCCGCTGAAGGCTGCCGTGCTGGGTGCCGGCGGGGACCTTGATGCGCTTGATCCCGTCGAGCGTCGGCACCTCGACGGTGGCGCCGCGCATCGCCTCGACGACCGAGATCGGCACATCCATCTCGAGGTTGTCGTCCTTGCGCCGAAAGAGCGGCGACTCGGTCACGCGCGTGATCACGTAGAGGTCACCCGTCGGGCCGCCGCGCCTGCCGGGCTCGCCCTTCCCCGCGAGCCGCACGCGCGAGCCGTCGCGGACGCCGGCGGGGATGTTGACGCGGTAGCGCTTGACCTGGCGCGTCGCGCCGCTCCCCGAGCAGGTCGGGCACGGGTCGGTGATCTGGGTGCCGGTGCCGCCGCACAGCGAGCACGGCTGCGAGATCGAGAACAGCCCCTGGCCCTGCGACTCGATGCCGCGGCCCTGGCAGCGCGGGCAGACCGTCGGCTGGGTGCCCGGGCGGGCGCCGGTGCCGAGACACGTCGGACAGGGCGCCGAGAGCGACACGCTGACGGGTACCTGAGCGCCCTGCATCGCCTGCTCGAATGACACGTGCACCTCGGTCTCGAGGTCGCGGCCGCGCTCTGGGCGCGGGCGCGGGCCACCCCCGGCGGAGCCGCCGGCGCCACCGAAGAGGTCGGACAGGATGTCGCCGATGCCGCCGAACCCGGGGCCGGTCCCGGCGCCCGTACCGGCGCCGGCGCCCCCGCCGCGACGGTAGGCGTTGGGATCGAAGCCCTGGCCGAAGATCCCGCCGCCCGAGTCGTACTGCTTGCGCTTGTCCGTATCGGACAGGATCGAGTACGCCTCCTGAACCTCCTTGAAGCGGTCCTCGGCCGAGGCGTTGTCGGGGTTGCGGTCGGGGTGGTACTCGCGGGCGAGCTTGCGGTAGGCCTTCTTGATGTCCTCGTCGGAGGCCTTGCGCTCGACCCCGAGCGTCTTGTATGGGTCCTTGACGGCGGCCATTGCTACCCCTACGCCGAGACGACGACCCGTGCGGGCCGGATGACCGCCCCGCCGAGGGCGTAGCCCTTCTCGACCACCTCGACCACGAGCCCTGGCTGCGCACCGTCGGCCGGCGCGGTCGAGATCGCTTCGTGCACCGTCGGGTCGAAGCGCTCGCCGCGCGGCTCGATCGGCTGGGCGCCGGCGCGGCGGAGCACGCCGAGCAACTCGGCGTGCACGAGGCCCACGCCTCCGGCGAGCGCCCCGTCGGCTGGACCCGCGGAGGCCAGCGCCCGCTCGAGGTTGTCGACCACGGGCAGCAGGTCGCGCAGCAGCCCGGTCTTCGCCCGCGCGCTCGCCGCGGCGATGTCGCGCGCCGCGCGCTTGCGGTAGTTGTCGAAGTCGGCCTGGGTGCGCTGTGCGATCGCCAGGTACTCGTCGCGCTGCTGCTCGGGGGTGGGCGCGGGCGACACCTCCGGCTCCGCGGCCGGCTCGGGCTCGGAGCCCTCGACGACATCGGGTGGGGAAGCGGGGGAGTCCTGCGGCGCGGCGGCGGCGGGCTCACCCACGCCCGCCGCCTCGCGCTCCGCGTCCTTCGCTGCTAGGACCTGGTCCTCTGGGCGCCCCATTTAGCGGGTCTCCCCGTCCACGACCTCGGCGTCCACGACCTCCTCCTCGGAGCCGGCGCCGTCGCTCGAGGCGCCGTTGCCGGCCCCGTCGCTCGACTGCGCCTGCGAGGCGGCCGCGTACATCTGCTCGGAGACGCGATGGAACGCCTGCTGCATCGAGGCGGTCTTCGACCGGATCTCCTCGACGTCGTTCGAGTCGAGCGACTCGCGCAGCGTCTTGATCGCCTCCTGGATCTCGGTCCTCGAGCCCTCGTCGACCGAGTCGCCGAGCTCCGAGAGCTGCTTCTCCGCCTGGTAGGCGGCATTCTCGCCGGCGTTGCGGGCCTCCACCAGCTCGCGCTGGAGGCGGTCCTCCTCGGCGTGGGTCTCGGCGTCGCGGACCATGCGGTTGACCTCGTCCTCGGCGAGGCCCGAGCCCGCCTTGATCTCGATCTTCTGCTCGATGCCCGTGCCGAGATCCTTGGCCGACACGTTGACGATGCCGTTCGCGTCGATGTCGAAGGTGACCTCGACCTGCGGCACGCCGCGCGGAGCCGGTGGGATCCCGGTGAGCTGGAACTTGCCGAGCGACTTGTTGTTGAGGGCCATCTCGCGCTCGCCCTGGAGCACATGGATCTCGACGCTCGGCTGGTTGTCCTCGGCGGTCGAGAAGACCTCCGAGCGACGGGTCGGGATCGTGGTGTTGCGCTCGATCAGCTTCGTCATGACGCCGCCCTTGGTCTCGATGCCGAGCGTGAGCGGGGTCACGTCGAGCAGCAGCACGTCCTTGACGTCACCGGCCAGCACGCCGGCCTGGATCGCGGCGCCGACGGCGACGACCTCGTCGGGGTTGACGCCCCGGTGCGGGTCCTTGCCGGTCAGCTCCTTGACCTTCTCCTGCACGGCGGGCATGCGCGTCATGCCGCCGACGAGCACGATGTGGTCGATCTGGTCACCGGTCACGCCGGCGTCCGACATCGACTGCTTGACGGGGCCGACCGTGCGGTCGAGCAGGTCGGAGACGAGGTCGAC
>JACCXP010000224.1 GCA_013696905.1 Thermoleophilaceae bacterium | reverse complement strand
GATGCGCGACAGCGTGCGCTACGCGCTGCCCTTGGGGCCGCTCGGGGAGCTCGCTCACCTGGCGCTGGTGCGGCGCGACGTCGAGGGCATCTTCAGCTTTCGACAGCAGAAGGTGGCCGAGCTGCTGGCCCGCTCCGGAAGCCAAGACTTCACTAAGTAAAGTCAGATCTGGTGAAGGTCTTCTGGCGACTGCTCGCGTTCCTCGCGCCCTACCGCGGCGGAGTCATCGTGTCGTTCGTGCTCGCCGCCCTGGCGATGGTGACGGGAGTCCTGATCCCGTTCCTGATCGGGCGCGCGATCGACGCGGTTCGCGTCGCCGACGCGACGGGATTGTGGCCGTTCGCGCTCGCGATCCTCGCCGCCGGGGTGCTGCGTCTCGGCTTCTCCGCCGCCCGCCGGCTCGTCGCCGGACGGGTGTCGCTCGGCGTCGAGTACGACCTGCGCAACATGATGTACCGCCACCTCCAGTCGCTCGAGCTCGCCTACTTCGACTCACAGCAGACGGGCCAGCTGATGTCGCGCGCCACGGTCGACCTGCAGGCTGTGCGCTTCTTCCTCGGCTACGGGCTGATCTTCATCGCGCAGGCGCTGATCGCGATCGCCGTGTCGGCGGCGGTGATGCTCGCGGTCAACCCCGGCCTCGCGGCGGTGGCGCTCGCGCCGATGCCGTTCGTGCTGTGGGCAGCAGCGCGCTACGGGCGGCTCAACCGCCCCGCCTCCCAGGAGGTGCAGCAGCGGATCGCCGAGCTGACGGCCGATGCCGAGGAGAACGTCTCGGGCGTGCGCGTCGTGAAGGCTTTCGCGCAGGAGGCGCGCCAGCTCACGCGCTTCACCGCCACCGTGCAGCGCGTCTTCGACCAGTCGATGGTGTCGACGCGCCTGCGCGCCTACTACAACCCGTTGATCGGCTTCCTGCCGAACCTGTCGCTCGCGCTGATCCTGCTCGTCGGCGGGCGCCAGGCGGTCGCCGGGACGATCACGATCGGCCAGTTCGTCGCCTTCTACGGGTACGTGCTGATGCTGACCGCGCCGATCCGCACGCTCGGGATCGCGCTCGGCATGGCGCAGCGCGCGGTCGCCTCCGGAACGCGCGTGTTCGAGGTGCTCGACCGCGAGCCGCGCCTCTCGAGCCCGGCGGGTGCGCCGCCGCTTCCTGCGGGCGAAGGTCGGGTAGAGCTCAAGCGGGTGACGTTTGCCTACGAGAGCGCGGAGCCCGTGCTGCGCGACGTCGACCTCGATGTCGCCGCGGGCAGCACGATCGCCCTGGTCGGGGGCACGGGGTCGGGGAAGACGACGCTCGTGACCTTGCTTGCGCGGCTGTATGACCCGACGGCGGGGCGGGTGCTGATCGACGGAAGCGACGTCCGCGACGTGGCGCTCGACTCGCTGCGTGGAGAGATCGCCTTCGTCTCCGACGACTCGTTCCTGTTCTCGGCGACCGTGCGCGAGAACATCGCCTATGCGCGGCCCGAGGCGACGCCCGACGAGGTCGAGCGCGCCGCCGGGCGCGCCGGCATCCACGACTTCTTCAGCGGGCTTCCCGACGGCTACGACACGCTCGTCGGTGAGCGCGGCCTGACCCTCTCGGGTGGCCAGCGCCAGCGCATTGCGATCGCGCGGGCGATCCTCAAGCAGCCGCGCATCCTGATCCTCGACGACGCGACCTCGAGCGTCGACGCAAGCACCGAGGCGGAGATCAAGCGCGCGCTCGGCGAGGTGATGCGCGGGCGGACGACGTTCGTGATCGCGCACCGGCTGTCGACGATCTCGCTCGCCGACGAGATAGTCGTGCTCGAGGCCGGGCGGATCGCCGCGCAGGGCAGTCACGACCAGCTGCTCGAGCGCTCGGAGCTATACCGCGAGATCGCCGAGAAGGGCCTCCCCGACCAGGTCTTCCTGACCCGCAAGGAGCTCGAGGCGGAGGCGGCGGGGCTGTGAGCGCGCAGGACTCGAACGGCCGCGCGCCCGGCCGGCTGCGCTCGCTGTGGCGGATCGTGCGCGGCGAGGACCGCCGCGCGCGCAAGCTGCGCGGGCTGTTCGAGCTGCTGGGCCCCTATCGCGGGCGGGTGATCCTGATGTTCGTGACGCTGCTCGTGGCCGTGGCGGCGTCGCTCGCGCCGCCATACCTCGCCGGGCGCGCGGTCGACGACGGCATCAGGGCGGGCAATCCCGATGCGCTGACCGTGATCGTGGTCGTGTTCGTCGCCGCAGCGATCCTCAACTGGGGCGCGAGCTACGCCCAGACCTACCTCGTCAACTGGGTCGGCCAGCGGGCCCTCCAGGACCTCAGGCTGCGCATCTTCCGCCACCTCCAGCGGCTCTCGATTGGCTTCTACTCGCGTAACCGCGCGGGTGTGCTGATCTCGCGCATGACCAACGACGTCCAGGCGCTCGACCAGCTCGTGACCGACGGCGTCGCCACGCTCTTCGCCTCGACGCTGACGCTGATCGGGACGGCGGCGATCCTGCTCTTCATGGACGTCGAGCTGGCGCTGATCACGTTCCTCGTCTTTCCGCTGCTCGCCGTCGGGAGCGTCGCGTTCCGGATCGCCTCGGCGGGCGCCTACCGCGCGACGCGCGAGAAGATCGCGCTCGTTACCGCCTACCTCCAGGAGACGCTCGCGGGCGTGCGCGTCGTGCGCGCCTTCGCCCAGGAGCCACGCCACGAGCGGCGCTTCGCGGAGCTGAACGACGAGCACCGCGCCGTCAACATGCGCACCGTCCACCTGAACGCCGCCTACTTCCCGGCCGTCGAGCTGCTGTCGGCGGTCGCGACCGCGGCGATCCTGATCTACGGCGGGCGCCAGGTGCTCGCCGGCGACGGCGTCACGCTCGGCGTGCTCGTCGCCTTCGTCTTCTACCTGCAGAGCTTCTTCGACCCGATCCAGCAGCTCTCACAGCTTTACACGACCTACCAGGCGGGCATGGCGGCACTCGACAAGGTCTTCGACCTGCTCGACGAGGAGCCGGACGTGGTGGAGCGCCCCGGTGCGCGCGAATTGCCGCCCGTGCGCGGCGAGCTGCGCTTCGAGGACGTCTGGTTCTCCTACGCCGGGGAGCCCGAGCCCGCGGGCGCCAACGGCGCCGGGCCTGACGACGAGACCGGCTGGGCCCTCCGCGACATCGACCTGGTTGTCCCCCCCGGGCAGACGGTCGCGCTCGTCGGCTCGACCGGGGCCGGCAAGTCGACGCTCGTCAAGCTCGTCGCGCGCTTCTACGACCCGACGCGCGGCCGCATGCTCGTCGACGGGCACGACCTGCGCGAGGTCACCGAGCGCTCGCTGCGCTCGCAGCTCGGCGTCGTGCCGCAGGAGGGCTTCCTGTTCTCCGGCACGATCGGCGAGAACATCGCCTTCGGGCGCGCGGGCGCCACGCCCGAGGACGTCGAGGCCGCGGCCCGGGCGGTCGGCGCGGACGAGTTCATCCTCCGGCTGCCCGAGGGCTACGACTCAGCCGTAGGCGAGCGCGGCGGGCACCTGTCGGCGGGGCAGCGCCAGCTCGTGGCGTTCGCGCGCGCGGCGATCGCCGACCCCCGGGTGCTGATCCTCGACGAGGCGACCTCGAACGTCGACGTGCACACCGAGTCGCGCATCGAGCACGGGCTGCGGCGGCTGCTCGCCGGCCGTACGGCGATCGTGATCGCCCACCGCCTGTCGACCATCAGGGGCGCGGGGCGGATCGTCGTGCTCGACCATGGCGCAATCGTCGAGCAGGGCACGCACGAGGAGCTGCTCGATGCGGGCGGCGCGTACGCGGCGCTCTATCGCGACTGGGCGGATCAGGCCGCGGCCTAGCCCCGGAACGTCCCCGCGCCTGCGTTCCGGCCGCGTCGCTCTGGCCTCCTTCGCGCGGCTGTAGTCCGCGACGCGGAACTCGACGCGCATCATCAGCCGGTCGCCGCCCATCGGAGGCGTCCCTCGATGGAAGCAGAAGGGGTCCTCGGCGAAGCCCGTCCCCGCCGGCCCGGTCACCGTGAGCACGCTCTCTTCGCCGTAGTACCTCAACATCTCGGCATCCGAGCGGCCGACGAACAACGACAGCCGGTGCCCGAGCTTCTTACGCCTGTGGCTACCACGGGCGACCATGTGCGGGCCCGTCGTCTCGTCGACGTCCGTCAGGTAGAAGAAGAAGAAGAGCGCTCGATAATCGATGGCGTCGTAATGGAAGAGCTCCTGCGCCGGGGCGGCGGCCAGGCGCTCCTCGACCGTCGACTCGCAGGCAAAGCTCCACCAAAGCCCGGCTCGCGCGGGCCTCGGCGCGGCATCGAGGTAGCGCGCCGCGATCTCGCAGAGCTTCGGGTCCTGAGTGACCATCCTCACGGCCAAAGAACGCTCGGCGGCAGCTCGAAAGTCGGCCTTGACGAGCTTCATACCGTTCTCGTCCTCCCATGCGTGCGCGTCGGACACACGTAGCCCGAGCGCCGCGTCGCCGTTGCCGCGGGCCTGCACCGTGCGTGCGAACTCGAGGATGTCGCCCGCCGACTCCGAAGGCAGGACGATGCCGGGCACGTAGCCGTCATCCCTAAGCCGCTCGACCGCGCGGTCCACGTCGAGATCCTCGAAGAGCGACGGCCCTTGTGGCAGGTCGGCGAGCGAGGCGGACCGGCGAAGATGCGTGACCGTGGCGCGAACGATCTCGAACCGCGAGAGGACGAACATCATCAGCCATCTGGGACTCTGGGTCGACAGCCGCCCCAATCGGCCCTTGAACCGCAGCACCTTTACCTGTATCTGCCCGGCGTGAGCACTCATAGCCCCTCCTTGGGTTTCCACGACGTGAATCACCGGCCGTTCCCAGCCGGCCTCCACGTCCCGCCTCAGTGTCCGGGTTCCATCCCGCACGGTGGCCGACGGCCGCCGTAGTCCCTATAACGGCGCCTAGGGCGCCAAGTCAGGGTCAATACGGCAATACGGGGTCGCCGCCTGCCAGGTGCGGCGACTGACGGCGACACGCACGGCGGTGGGCGGAGGCCCCGCGGTGGCGCAAGGCCATTCCTACTGCCGGGCAGGGACTCGAACCCCAATAACCAGCTCCAGAGGCTGGCGTCTTACCATTAGACGACCCGGCAACTGTTGCCCGGAGGATAGCTAGAGGGCAGTCGAGGCTCAGCGCTTGCGGCCGTCCTTGCCCCGCAGCTCCTCGATCTTGCGGCGCGTCTCCGGGTCCTTGGCCTTCTGCTTGGCCTTCTCCGCGAGCTCACGTCCCTGCGGGCTGCGCGCGAACTCGGCCACCTTCCTGAACAACGATGC
>JACCXP010000215.1 GCA_013696905.1 Thermoleophilaceae bacterium | reverse complement strand
CGCGCATGCAGCTCCTCGATCCGCTCGACGGCCTCGGCGGGCCGGCGCAGCGGCAGCGTCAGGGCGCGATCGCCGAGCAAGGCCGAGAGCGCAGGGCGCCGGTCCGAGGCGACCACCAGCTCGAGCTCTAGCGCGGCGGCCGCGGCGACGAAGTCGTGCGCCCTGTAGGTCGCGCTGGGGATCAGCAGGAGCACCCGCGGCATCGGGGTATCGTACGAGCGGTCGATGGAGCTTCGCCTGCATATCCACGAGCCGAGCGGCGCACGAGAGCCGCGCGCGGACGAGCCATTCCTCGACATCACCGACGATGCGCTCGCGAAGGTGCTGTCGTTTCGCGCGCAGGCGCCGGAGCCCGAGGCGCAGGCGATGTGGATCGAGGTCAGCGGGCAGCAGGACGGCGAGTACAGCTACGACATCTCGGTGAAGCCGCTCGACGCCGCGGGGCCCTACGACGCGATCGTGCGCCACTACGACCTCGCGATAGTGATCCCCGAGCCGAGCTTCGACAAGGTGCGCGGCGCGCTCGTCGAGTGGTCCGAGGACCCGTTTGGTGGCGGGGGGCTGCGGCTCGAGAACCCGAACAAGCCGGTTGCCAGCCCGAGCCCCGCTGTCGGGACGCGCCCGCCGGCCGACCTGTCGGGCGACGTCGCTCAGCGCGTGCTCCAGGTGCTCGAGCAGCAGATCAACCCGAGCATCGCCGCGCACGGAGGCCGGGCGGACCTCGTGGCGGTCGAGGACGACGCCGCCTACCTGCGCCTGAGCGGCGGCTGCCAGGGCTGCGGGATGGCCTCGGTCACGCTCAGCCAGGGGATCGAGGTCGCCGTCACCGAATCGGTGCCCGAGGTCTTGCGCGTGGTCGACGTGACCGACCACGCGAGCGGCGCAAACCCCTACTTCGAGGCCGCCAAGAAGTAGTCGAGCGCAGCAGGCGGGCGGCGGGCGATACTGGCCGCATGGCCCCCACGCTGCGCCTCCTTCGCCAATCGTTCGCGGGCCGGCCGGCGCTCGACATGGCTCTCTCGCGGGCGCTGCTCGAGCGGGCATCAGCCGGTGACCTGCCCGAGACGCTGCGGATCTGGCGCCCCGACGCGATCGTCACCTTCGGCCGCCTGGACGCGGTCAGCGACGGCTATCGCCAGGCGATCGCGGCGGCGCATGCTGAGGGCTTCGCGGGCGTCGAGCGCCTCGAGGGCGGGCGGGCGGCCGTCTTCCACGAGCACACCGTCGCCTTCGCCCATACCGTCCCGGACCCGCATCCGGTCGAGGGCACGCACGATCGCTTCGACGACACGTCGGCGCTGATGGCCCGGGCCTTTGCTCGCCTCGGAGTAGACGCACGCGTCGGCGAGGTGCCGGGCGAGTACTGCCCGGGGGCATACAGCGTCAACGCACGCGGAGCGCGCAAGCTGATGGGGGTGGGGCAGCGGGTGGTGGCCCGCGCCGCGCACGTCGGAGGCGTCGTCGTCGTGAGGGAGCCCGAGCGCGTGCGCCGGGTGCTGGAGCCCGTCTACGCGGCGCTCGGCCTCGCCTGGGATCCGTCGATCACCGGCGCCGTCGACGACGAGGTCCGCGGCGTCACCGTCGAGGACGCAGAGCAGGCGATCCTGGCGGAGTACGGAGAGCGTTACGAGCTCGTCGAGGCCGAGGTCGACGAGGACACCACCGTGCTGGCCGGCGAGCTCGAGCGCGAGCACGAGGCGCCCGCGCGGTCGCGGACGCTGGGTGGGATCGGCTCGACACGGGAGTCGCGGTAGCCGTCACGAGGCTCCACGAGCCGTGGTACTAATTGCGCGCCTTGCGCAGGACAACCACGACGATCTTTGGAGAGCAGATGCGAAGCGCGCTGGTACGGAGGGTCTTGGTGGCGGGAGCCGCCGCGGGAGCGCTCGGGGCGATAGCGCTCGGCGGAAGCGCCGGAGCGCAGGACGAGGAGCGTGGCGCCCGGTCGTTCATCAGGGGTCTCGACGGGAAGGTGATCGGCAGGCTCGACCTGACGCCTCAGCGCGGCGGCAGTGTGTCGGTGAGGATCCAGGCCCGCGGCCTCACGCCCGGATACCACGGCTTCCACATCCACGCGGTCGCGGCATGCGACCCGGCGGCCCGCAACCCCGCCGGCGTGGTGACGCCGTTCGCCTCGGCCGGGCCGCACTGGAACCCGGACAATGTCTCGCACGGCGACCATCGCGGCGACTTTCCGCCGCTGCTCGTCACGCGTTCGGGCCAGACGCGGGCGATGTTCACGACCGACCGCTTCCGCATACCCGAGCTGCTCGACATGGACGGCAGCGCAATCATCATCCACGCCGCCCGCGACAACCAGGCGAACGTCCCACCGCGGTACCAGACCGGCACTCCGCCGGCGACCGGGCCGGACGCCGAGACCCGAGCCACGGGCGACTCCGGAGGTCGCGTCGGCTGCGGCGCGATCAGGCTCGCGCCGCGCGCCCGCTGAGGGTCCGAACCCGTCCGATCCGCCGGGCCCCGGGGCACGCTGGACGAGCCGCCAGGCTAGGACGGCGGGCGGAGGCC
>JACCXP010000201.1 GCA_013696905.1 Thermoleophilaceae bacterium | reverse complement strand
AGCCGATGTTCTCCTTCTCGCGCCATCCCGCTCGGCTCGAGGCCGCCGCTCGCTCGGCCGGCGCGAGCGCGCGCACGGGAACACCCGCCGAGGCGGCGGCGTTCGCCGACGTCGTGCTGCTGGCGCCGCCCTGGGCGGCGATCGACCGGGCGCTCGCGGCCTCAGGCTCCCTCGACGGGCGGGTCGTGATCGACACGACCAACCCCTTCCTGCCCGGCGCGGTAGGGCTGGCGCTCGCGCAGGACGGCGCCTCGGCCGCCGAGCAGATCGCCGCCCGTGCTCCGGCGGCGCGCGTCGTCAAGGCCTACAACACGCTGCCGGCCGCGATCCTCGCCGCCGGCCGCGGGGCGACCGGTGGACCGCCGCTCGCGCTCTTCCTCTGCGGCGACGACGACGCCGCCAAGCTCATCGCCCGGGCGTTGATCGCCGACTCGGGCTTCGTGCCGGTCGACACCGGCCCGCTCGCGCGCGCCCGCGAACAGGAGCCGGGCGGCCCGCTGTTCAACCAGCCGCTGACGGAGCCCGAGGCGCGCGAGCTGCTCGCCGCCTCGATCGCCGCATGAGCGACGCATCCGTCAAGTACCTGCTCGATGAGCGCGACATCCCGACGCACTGGGTCAACCTGCTGCCCGACCTCCCCGGCGAGCCGTTGCCGCCGCTCAATCCGGGCACGCTCGAGCCGGCCGGGCCCGACGACCTGTCCGCCATCTTCCCGATGGCGCTGATCGCCCAGGAGGTGTCCGGTGAGCGCGACATCGAGATCCCCGAGCAGGTTCGCGACGTCTACCGCTCCTGGCGTCCGTCGCCGCTCTTTCGCGCGCGCCGGCTCGAGCGAGCGCTAGATACGCCGGCGCGCATCTACTACAAGTACGAGGGCGGCTCGCCGGCGGGCTCGCACAAGCCAAACACGGCCGTCGCCCAGGCGTTCGCGAACGCCCAGGCCGGGATCGAGAAGCTCAGCACCGAGACCGGCGCCGGACAGTGGGGCTCGGCGCTCGCCCAGGCGTGTGCGCTGTTCGGGCTCGAGTGCGAGGTGTTCATGGTCGGCTCGAGCTATGACCAGAAGCCCTACCGGCGCTCGCTCATGCAGACGTGGGGAGCGACCGTCCATCGCTCTCCGAGCGACCTGACGCAGGCCGGGACTGCTCAGGCCGAGCACGCCACGGGCTCGCTGGGCATCGCGATCTCGGAGGCCGTCGAGGTCGCCGCCCGGGACCCGCGCTGCAACTACTCGCTGGGCTCGGTGCTCAACCACGTGCTGCTGCACCAGACGGTGATCGGGCAGGAGGCGATCAAGCAGATGGAGATGGCGGGCGACGAGCCCGACGTCGTGATCGGCTGCGTCGGCGGCGGCTCGAACTTCGCCGGGATAGCGTTCCCGTTCGTGCGGCGCGTGCTCGCCGGTGACGCGCGCACGCGCTTCCTGGCGGCGGAGCCCGCCGCGTGCCCAACGCTCACCCGCGGCGTCTACGCATACGACTTTGGCGACACCGCCGGCATGACCCCGCTGATGCCGATGTACACGCTCGGCCACAACTTCGTGCCTCCGCCCGTGCACGCAGGCGGCCTGCGCTATCACGGCGACGCGCCGATGCTCTGCGGGCTGGTGCGCGCGGGGATCGTCGAGGCGCGAGCGTTTGGCCAGAACGAGACGTTCGCCGCCGCGGTCGCGTTCGCGCGCGCCGAGGGGATCCTGCCGGCGCCGGAGCCCGCGCATGCGATCCGCGCGGCGATCGACGAGGCGGAGGCCGCAAAGCTTGCCGGCGAGGAGCGCGTGATCCTCTTCAACCTGTGCGGCCATGGCCACTTCGACCTCTCGGCCTACGATGCCTACCTCGCGGGTGAGCTCGAGGACCCCGAGTTCTCGGAGGCCGAGCGCGAGCACGCTCTGGCCACGCTCCCGAGCGCCCCCGCGATCTCCTAGCCCTTACTCGCGCGTCAGCGATGCGGCGGCGGCGTCCGGGCGCTCGTAGCGCTCGCTCGGAGCGAAGCCGGCCGCCTCGTAGGCAGCACGCTCGTCGAGCGTCTCGCGCTCGAGCAGCGCTTTGGCGAGGCGCTCCAGGCGGTCGCGGTTCGAGCGCAGCTGCTCGACGGCGATCGAGTAGCACTCGTCGACGATCCGGCGCACCTCGACGTCGACGAGCTGGAGCGTCGCTTCAGACGCCCTGCCGCCGGTGCCGGGCAAGAGCGGCTCGTCCTGGGGGCCGGGCAGCACCGACACCATCCCGATCTCCTTCGACATCCCCCAGCGCCCGACCATCTGGCGGGCGATCGCCGTCACCTGCTCGAGGTCTGACTCGGCGCCCGTGGTCACGTCGCCGTAGACGATCTCCTCGGCCGCCCGTCCTCCCAGTGCGCCGACGATGCGCCCGCGGAGGTAGTCGGCGCCGTAGCCATAGCGGTCGGATTCCGGGCTCTGGAACGTCACCCCGAGCGCCCGGCCGCGCGGCACTATCGAGACCTTGCGCACGGGGTCCGCGCCAGGCTGCAGCATTCCGAGCACGGCGTGGCCCGACTCGTGGTAAGCCGTACGCTCGCGCTCCTCCGGCGAGAGCACGATCCGTCGCTCGGCGCCGAGCACGATCCGCTCCATCGCGTCCGTGAAGTCCGCGAGCTGCACGTGCTCGTGATCGCGCCTGGCCGCGGTGAGCGCCGCCTCGTTGACGAGGTTCCTGAGATCGGCGCCCACCATCCCGGGCGTCGTCGAGGCGATCGCGCCGAGGTCGACGTCGTCGGCGAGCGGCACGTGCCGGCTGTGAACCTCGAGGATCTTCGTGCGCCCCGCCTGGTCGGGGGGGCTGACGGCGACGCGGCGATCGAAGCGCCCGGGGCGCAGCAGCGCCGAGTCGAGCACCTCGGGCCGGTTGGTGGCGGCCAGCACGATCACGCCCTCGGAGCCCGAGAAGCCGTCCATCTCGGTGAGGATCTGGTTCAGCGTCTGCTCGCGCTCGTCGTGCCCGCCGAGCGCGGCGCCGCCCCCGCGGGCGCGCCCGATCGCGTCGAGCTCGTCGATGAAGATGATCGCCGGCGCGGCCTTCTTCGCCTGCTCGAAGAGGTCGCGCACGCGGCTCGCGCCGACGCCGACGACCATCTCGACGAACTCGGACGCCGACAGCGAGAAGAACGGCACCTCCGCCTCGCCGGCCACCGCGCGGGCGAGCAGCGTCTTGCCGGTGCCTGGGAGACCCGACAGCAGCACGCCCTTGGGGATCATTCCGCCGAGGCGGCGATAGCGGTCGGGGTTGCGCAGGAAGTCGACGATCTCGACGAGCTCCTCCTCGGCCTCGTCGATTCCGGCGACGTCGGCGAACGTCGTCCGCTGCTCGGAGCTCTCGTAGCGCTTGGCGCGCGAGCGCCCGAGGCCACCGATGCCGCCCGCGCCGCCTGCCGCGCGGCGCATGAGGAGCACGAACAGGCCGACGAGGAGGAGCGTGGGGCCGAAGCCGAACAGGAGCGACTGCCAGAGCGGGCGCTCGTCGAGCGGACGAGCGTTGACCTCGACGTCGTTTGCGATCAGCTCCTTGAGCAGGTCGTCGTCGGTCGCGAACTCGGGCCGCACCGTCTCGAAGCGCTGGACATCCTTGGCCTCCTCGCCGGCCGCCGGCGTCCCCGGCGGGTAGCGGGCGGCCTTCTCGAAGCTCCCCTCGATCTGGTCGGCCTGCGACGTGACCTCGCTGACGTTCCCGCCCTGCACCTGGTCGCGGAAGAACGTGTAGGAGACGGTCGTGCGCGGCTCGGCGCTTGAGAGCGTCGAGCTCACGTACCAGTTGATCGCTAGCAGCGCGAGCAGCACGAGCCAGAACGAGCGCCCGCCCGGCGGGCGCCACGAGCGCAGCGCTCCGTCGCGCTTCTCGGGCTCCTGCTCCGGGGCGCCCTCGACGCGCCACGGCGAGCGCTCGGCGCCGTCAGTCGGCGACCGGGGAGGCGCTGCGGGGGGGCTCGTTGCCATGGCCTCAGGCTACCCGCGTCGAGCGCCCGGCACGGCAGGGGAGCGGATAGGGTCGCCTCGAATGAAGATCCGTGGCGCAGTGCTCGAGCAGTTCGGGGCGCCGCTCGTCGTGCAGGAGCTCGATCTCGAGGAGCCGCGCGCCGGCGAGGCGCTGGTGCGGCTCGTGGCCTGCGGTGTCTGCCACACCGACCTCTACACGGCCTCGGGCGCCGACCCGTCGGGCTACTCGCCGACCGTGCTCGGCCACGAGGGCGCCGGAGTCGTCGAGCGCGTCGGCGAGGACGTCACGCTCGTCGCGCCGGGCGATCACGTCGTGACGCTGTTCGCGCCCCAGTGTGGTCGCTGCGTGCACTGCCGCAGCCCGAGGACGAACCTGTGCCTCGCCATCCGCGAGCAGCAGAACCGGGGCCACCTGCCAGACGGCACGACGCGGCTGTCGCGCTCGGGCGAGCCGATCCGCCACTTCATGGGCGCCTCGACGTTCGCCGAGTACGCCGTCGTGCCGGAGATCGCGCTCGCCAGCATCAGCCCCGAGGCGCCGCTCGACCGCGCCTGCCTGTTCGCTTGCGGGCTCTCGACCGGCCTCGGGGCCGCCATGTACACGGCCAAGGTGGAGCCCGGCTCGACCTGCGTCGTCTTCGGTGCGGGGCTGGTCGGCCTCGGCGCGATCGCCGGCTGCCGGCTCCAGGGCGCCGAGCGGATCGTCAGCGTCGACTTGTCGGCGGAGCGGCTCGAGCTCGCGCGCGGGCAGGGCGCGACCGATGTGATCACCGGCGGGGCCTCGGCCGTCGAGCAGGTGCTCGAGCTGACCGGCGGCTTCGGCGCCGACTACACCTTCGAGGCCACCGGCAACGTCGCCGTCATGCGTCAGGCGGTCGAGGCGGCGCGCATGGGCTGGGGGCTGTGCACGGTCGCCGGCGTCGCCGGCAAGGGCGAGACGCTCGACGTCGTGCCGCGCCTCCTGATCACGGGCCGGCGCGTGTGCGGCTCATCCTTCGGCGGCGTCAAGGGGCGCGACCAGGTGCCTGCGCTCGTCGAGCGCTATCTCGCGGGCGAGATCGACGTCGACGCGTTCGTCTCGCACCGAATCGGGCTCGACGACGTCAACCGCGGCTTCGAGCTGATCGAGGCCCAGGACGGGATCCGCAGCGTGATCGACCTCCCCGGCGGTCTCTGAGAGGAAGTCCTCGAGCCGGCGCTCGTCGCGCGCGAGCTCGAGTGCCAGCTCGGGCCCCTGGTTGGCCGCGAGCCACGCCGACACGATGCGGATCTCGTCGACCTCGTCGGCCGACACCGTCGCCCGTGACGCGGGCCGGTCGTCGCAGGCCGCCGCGCGGGCCGCCAGCTCGCGGACATCGCGATCGAGCGGCCCCCAGTCGACGACGCGCCCGGCCACGATCCAGAAGGCGTCGTAGCGCGCCTTCACTGGATGGGCGGCGAGCACCAGCCGCGAGCGCGCGTGGGTCGCGGCGAGCACCCCGCCAAGGCGCCCGAGCAAGCCTGACAGGCGCTCGTGGCGGCGACGCAGCACCTCGGCGCGCTCATAGAGGCGCTCGGCGGCCGCCTTGCACATCTGCTGCTCGACGTGGTCAAGCAGCGCCCGCCGGCCGTCGTCTTCGCCCTCGAACAGCGCGAGCGCCGCGTCGAGCCGGCGGCGGTAGAGGTTCGGGTCGAGGTCGCCGAGGCACGGCGACAGGCAGCGGCCCATCTGCCCGTAGGCCGAGGGATTGTCGCGGCGCCTGAGCGCGCGACCGCAGTGGCGCAGCCCGAAGAGCGAGTTGAGCTGCCCGACCAGCTCGACCGCCGCCGCCCGTCCCCGCATCGGCCCGACGTTTACCGCCCGCCCGGCCGCGGGCTCGGGCGCCACGTCGAGCACCGGATACGCGATGTCGAGGCGTGCCCGCACGTATACGTAGCCGTCCGCGCGCTTGAGCTTGACGTTCCCCGGCGGGCGGCACGCCTTGATCAGGCGGTTCTCGAGCACGAGCGCGCCGAGCTCGGAGTTGGTCGGGCGGTAGTCGACGACCTCCGCCCGTCCCGTCCAGCCGGTCGGGCGGCAGAAGTGTGAGCGCGCCCGCGAGCGGACCGACACCGACTTGCCGACGTAGAGCGGTCGCCCGCGCTCGTCGCGAAAGACGTAGACGCCCGGGTCCTCGGGCAGCTCCGAGAGGTCGGGGCGCTCCTCGCGCGAGCGCCTGCGCCCGGTCTCGCGGCGGCTGCGCCGCCGGCGCGGGCCGAGCAGCGCGAGCGCATCCTCGACGCTCGCCGCATGGGCGCAGAGGCGCGGGAAGAGGGCGCAGAAGACGCGCGCGCAGGTCTCGGCGTCGGCTAGGGCGCGGTGCGCGAGCTCGACCTCGATGCCGAGCGCGCCCGCCAGCAAGACGAGCTTGCGCTGCGTCGCGAGCGGCGCGAAGCGGCGCGCCATCGCGACCGTGCAGAGCGCGGGCGGGTCGGGCCATTCGAGGCCCGCACGCTCGAACGCCTGGGCGAGGACGCGTCGGTCGAACGACGCCGAGTGCGCGACCAGCACGCGCCCCTCGAGCAGCTCGGCGAGCAGGCGCAGCGCATCCTCGGGCGCGGGCGCCTCGTCGACCATCGCCTGGCTGATGCCGGTGAAGCGCTGGATCCCGCGCCCGAGCGGCTGCTGGACCTGCACGAGTGAGGAGAAGCGCTCGTGCAGCTCGCCGCCGCCGACGAGCACCGCTCCGACCTCGGTCAGCTCACAGCGCTCGCCGCCGTAGCCGTTCGTCTCGACGTCGACGGCGGCGAACTCGGCCGTCGCGAGCTGTGTGCGCACGCAGTCCACGAGGGAGGCATGGATACGCCCAGCCTCGGACGAGCCGCAACGCGGCTTGCAGCGGACCTCACGGATCGGGCCCGCGGCGAGCGCGGAGCACGGTGTCGTGGATGAGGAAGGTGTGCCCCTGGGGGTCGGTGGTGGAGCGTTCGGGCGCCGCATCGACGAGGATCTCCCAGGCATGGGGATCGAGTGACGCCGCGACCTCGGAGGCGGTGAAGAACAGCTCGGGCAGCGGAGGGCGTCGGGCCGCGGTCTGAAGGTCCGAAGGGTGATGCCCGACGATCAGCAGCGTGCCGCCCGGCGCCACGGACGCGGCGAGGCGGCCAAACATCGCTTCGCGGGGTTCCTTTGGAAGGTGCATGAACTGGGCGGAAACCAGGTCGTAGGACGTCCGCTCGGGGCCGTCCCAGGCCAGGAGATCCGCTTGCACCCAGTCGATCCGCTGCGCGACGGCGGCGCCGACCTCGACGGCGCGACTTGCGCCACGCCGCAGCGCCACGGGGGACACATCGAGCGCCGTGACGTGCCAGCCGCGTTCGGCCAGCCAGATCGCGTCGGCGCCCTCGCCGCAGCCGACGTCGAGTGCCGTGCCGGGGCGAAGCTTCGAAGCGTGCACGAGCAGCTGCGAGTTGGGCTGACCGCTCCACAGCTCGCTTCGCGAGCCGTAGCGCCCGTCCCAGAACGCCTGACTGAACATCTCAGTCACGATCGCCCGCCTGCCGCCGAGGTCAAGCGGCGGTCTCGGTGAGGGGCGACGGCGCGCGACGATTGGCGTGCATTTGCCAACACGGCAATCGTCAGTCGACCGCAGACCTGGCTACCCGCGGGTGAAGTCGCCAGACGACGCCTCAGACGGACTGCGACTCGGGCCAGGAGGCGTCGCCGCTCGTCGCCCCGCGCATCACCTTCAACGACAGCAGCGCGCACTTGCGCCGCGTGGGGGAGATGTCGATCCCGAGCAGGTCCGTCACCCAGTCGGCGGACAGTCTCGCCACGTCGTCGACCTCCATGCCGACCAACTCCTCCGACGCGATCGACGCCGAGGCCTGAGAGATCGCGCAGCCCTGACCGTGGAAGCGCAGCTCGGCGATCCTGCCGCCCTCGACGCGCACGTGCACCCCCAGCTCGTCGCCGCAGAGCGGGTTGTGGTCGTGCCACTGGAGGTCGTGCGGGTCGAGCTCGCCGAAGTTGCGCGGGCTCTTGTAGTGATCGAGGATGTAGTCGCGGTAGAGCTCGTCCATAGCCATCGCCTGAGGGCTCATCTAAAGCCCGAAGACCGAGCGCGCCTTCACGAGCGCCTCCACCAGGCGGTCGACCTCCTCGTGCGTGTTGTAGACGTGGAACGACGCGCGTGCGGTGGCGCCGACGCCCAGCAGTCGCATCAGCGGCTGCGCGCAGTGGTGCCCGGCGCGCACGCAGACGCCCTCGCGGTCGCACAGCTCGGCGACGTCGTGCGGGTGCAGGCCCTCGATCGCGAACGAGATCACCCCGCCGCGGCCCTCGGGGTCGCGCGGGCCGTAGACCGTGATCCCCGGCACCGCGGGCAGGCGCTCGAGCGCGTGAGCGGTGAGCTCTCGCTCGTGCGCGCGCACGCGCTCCATCCCGATCGCGGCCAGGTAGTCGATCGCCGCCGCGAGACCGACCGCCTCGGCGATCGGCGGCGTGCCGGCCTCGAACTTGGCGGGCGGCTCGGCCCAGGTCGAGCGGTCGAGGCCGACGTGGCCGATCATCCCGCCGCCGCCGATCGCCGGGCGCATCGACTCGAGCAGCGATCGGCGCCCGTGCAACACGCCGATGCCGGTCGGGCCGAGTGCCTTGTGCCCGGTCCAGACGTAGAAGTCCGCGTCCACCTCGGACACCGACACGGGCAGCTGGGGCACCGCCTGCGAGCCGTCGACGAGCGTCGCGGCCCCCGCCGCGCGAGCGCGGGCGACGATCTCCCCGACCGGGTTGAGCGTGCCGAGCACGTTCGAGATGTGCGCCACGGCGACGAGCTTCACGCGTCCCTCCGCGAGCACCGAGTCGAGCTCCTCGAGCGACAGCGTGCCCTCGTCGGACACCGACAGGTAGCGAAGCCGCGCGCCGCGATCCTCGCACAGGAGCTGCCACGGAACGATGTTCGAGTGGTGCTCCATGTGGGTGATCAGCACCTCGTCGCCGGGACCTACATGCTCGCGCCCGTAGGACAGCGCGACGAGGTTGATCGCAGCCGTGGCGTTGGCGGTGAAGATCGTGCCCGTGGCATCCGAGCCGCAGAAGCCGGCCACCCGCCGCCGAGCGCCCTCGTACAGCTCCGTCGCCTCCTCCGCGAGCTGGTAGACGCCGCGGTGGATGTTGGCGTTCGAGTGGCGGAAGTACGAGCTCATCGCCTCGATCACGGCGCTCGGCTTCTGCGACGTCGCCGCCGAGTCGAGGTAGGCGATCGGGCGTCCGTCGCGCCCCGTGCGCTCGAGCACCGGGAAGTCGGCGCGCACTTCGATCGAGGCTCCGGTGAGCGTCGGCGAGCCCATCATCGCTCCGCCGCGTAGGCGGCCACCTGCTGCTCTGCGGCCGACAGCTTGGCGGCGATCCGCGCGCGCACGAGCGCCTCGAGCGATGGGTCATCGAGGCGTTGCACGACCGGCTCGAAGTACCCCTCCACGAGCACGCGCACGGCGTCTGGGCGGCTGATGCCGCGGGTCATCATGTAGAAGACGAGCTCCTCATCGACCTCGCCGACGGTGCCGCCGTGCGAGGCCGAGACGTTGTCGGTCTGCACGATCAGCGACGGGATCGCGTCCGCCTTGGCCTTCGGCGACAGCAGCATCGAGTGCGTCTGGAGGTAGGTGTGCGTGTTCTGCGCGCCCTCCACGATGTGGATCAGGCCCTCGTAGGACGCGCGCGAGTCGCCCGTTAGGGCGCCCTTCCAGACCGTGTCGCCGGTGGTGTCGCCCTGCTCGTGGAGGTCTGTCGTGAAGAGGTCGAGGTGCTCCTGGCCCTCGGTGAAGTACAGCCCCGTGTGGCGCATGTCGGAACCCTGCTCGGCGGTCACGATGTCGAGCTGCTGCTTGGTCAAGTGCCCGCCGAGGTGGATCGGGACCCAGCTGCAGTGGGCGTCGCGGCCGATCTCGACGCGCTTGGTCGAGATGTCGTAGACCTCGCCCGAGCCCCAGTCCTGGACGTGCGCGAGCTTCACCTGCGCGCCGGTCTGGCAGTAGAGCTCGAAGGCGCCCGCGTGCAGCGCCTGGCCCTCGAGGTCGGGCGCCAGGCAGTACTCGCGCAGCGAGCACTCGGCGAACTGGCCGACGACGGCGAGCGTGTGGGCGTACTGGGCGGTGCCTGGCTCGTCGATCACGTAGACGACCTGGAACGGGCGCTCGACCCGCACCTCGGCCGGCACGTGCAGAAAGGCTCCGCCGGTCCAGAAGGCCGCGGCCGCGGCGGAGAACTTGCCCTCGTCCGCCGACAGGCGCTTCATGTACCAGCGCGCGACGAGCTCCGGGTGCTCCTCGATCGCGCGCTCGAGCGAGCAGAAGACGACGCCCTGCTCGGCGAGCGCCGGATCGAGCGTCGTGTGGACGGTGCTCGCGCCGCGCTGCACGACTAGGCCGGCGAGCTCGTCGTCCGCGAGCGCCTCGCGCGCGACCTCGGGCAGCTCCTCGACCGAGGCGACCGGGTCGTGATGGCGCGGCTCGAGCTCGTCGAGGCGCAGGTTGCGCACGGTCGTCGTCCAGAAGCCGGAGCGCCGCCAGGTCGGCAGCGGCTCGCGCTCGTAGACCTCGAGCGCCGAGCGCCGGCTCTGCTCGAGGAAGCTAGGAGGCATCGGCCGCGCTCACCTCCTCGCGGATGAAGTCGTAGCCCTGCTCCTCGAGCTGATCGGCGAGCTCCGCGCCACCCTCGCGGACGACCCGGCCGTCGAGCATGATGTGGACGAAGTCGGGGCGCACGTAGCGCAGGATGCGCGTGTAGTGGGTGATGATCAAGGTGCCGAGGTCCGGTCCTCGCAGCGCGTTGACGCCGTCTGAGACGACCCTCAACGCGTCGATGTCGAGCCCGGAGTCGGTCTCGTCGAGGACCGCGATCTGGGGCCGTAGCATCGCGAGCTGCAAGATCTCGGCGCGCTTCTTCTCGCCGCCTGAGAAGCCCTCGTTGAGATAGCGCTTGTTGAACGCCGGATCCATCTTCAAGAGCTCCATGTTCTCGCGCAGCAGCGCGCCGAAGTCCTTGACCTTGATCGGCTCGTCGCGACCTGCGTTGACCGCCGTGCGCAGGAAGTTGGCGACTGAGACGCCCGGGATCGTGGCCGGGTACTGAAACGCCAGGAAGAGCCCGGCGCGGGCGCGCTCGTCGGGCTCTGCCTCGGTCACGTCCTCGCCGTTCAGGAGGATCCGCCCCTCCGTGATCTGGTAGGCCGGATTGCCCATGATCGTGTTGGCGAGTGTGGACTTCCCGGACCCGTTGGGGCCCATCAGCGCGTGCGTCTCGCCCTTCGCCACGCTCAGGTCGACCCCGTGCAGGATCTCCCGGTCGTCGGTGCTCACATGCAGGTTCTGGATCTCGAGGCTCATACGGAAACTCTCTTCGTCGTTGTTTCTGGGATGAGGTCCGACAAGGTCATCTCCTCGAGCGTGCGCACGATCGAGCCTTGCACGCGCGTCCACAGCAGCTTGGTGGGACAGGGGCCCGATGCGCCGCCGTCGCGCTCGCGCGAGCAGACGAGCGAGCCGTCGGGGTCCGCGCTGATGCACTCGACGGGTGCGATCTCGCCCTCGAGCGCTGCCACGACCTCGGCCATCGAGATCGCGCCGGCCGGCCGGGACAGGCTGTAGCCGCCATGCGCCCCGCGGCGCGAGTCGACGAGCTCGGCACGACGCAGGCGCTGCACAAGGTGCTCGAGGTAGGCGAGCGGTAGGCCCTCGGCCTCGGCGATCGCGCCGAGCGCGACCGGCTGCGAGCCGTCACAGGCGGCGAGGTGCGCCATCACGCGCACGCCGTACTCGGCTTTGGTGGAGAACATCATGAGATGATCGAGCGCCCGGAGGGCGAGCGTTGGGTCGGAACCTGAGGGCGGGAGCCCTCAGAAGCATTCCTACCGGGAAGGTAGGATAACCGGCCCTCGCCGAAGCGGTCGGCCGCGCCTCAACCCGTCTGCTCGCGCGCCAGCTCGCGCACGTCGTGGGCGATCGCGCCGGGGGTCGCCTGAGCGAGCGGGAAGCCGACGCGCTGGAAGCCGCGTGCGTCCACGAGCGCGATCCGGGCCTGGTGCTCTGCGTCCGAGAGCTGCGGCTGGATCGCGAAGCCCTTCCAGACGCGTGCGAGCTGCGTCCGCGTGCCGAGCGCCCACTCCATGCGCCCGATCATCCCCTGCTTGGAGAGGAAGTGCCGCGCGCTCGCCGGCGTGTCCTGCGTCGGGTCGACCGACACCGCGAGTGCGGGGACGTCGCGGCCGAGCTCGTCGAGCGCGGCCTTGACCTGCTGGGCCTGCGGTGGGCAGCTGTCGCCGCAGCGCGTGTAGAGGAAGGTGACGATGACGGGCTGCCCGCGCAGGTCGCGCATGCGGATCGGCTCGCCATCCTGATTGCGCAGGGTGAAGTCGGGCGCGCGCACGCCGGCGGGCATCAGCGAGCCCTCGAAGCGAGCGCCGGTGCCCGTGCCGGCGGGCTCGGCGCGCTCGCGGCTCATCCCGAGCGCGCCGACCACGATCCCCCCAAGCGAGAGCACGCCGGCCAGCACGAGCGCGAGCAGCAGTCGGGGATGCACGCTGACGAGGGTAATCGGGCGCGCGCCGCGGGCGCCCCGGTTACGCTCGTCGCTCTGGCCGAGCGCGAGGGAGGACCGCGGTGAGCGAGCAGAAGGCGCGGACGGTGGTCGTGACCGGTGCGGCAAGGGGCATCGGTCGCGCGGTGGCGCTGCGCTTCGCGCGCGCCGGCGCGAACGTGGTCGCCGCCGATGTCGAGGGGCTCGACGACACGGAGGCCGCCGCCACCGAGCTCTCGGGCGCTTGCCTCGGCGTCCTCGCCGACGTGCGCGAGCGCGCCCAGGTCGAGTCGATGCTCGCGACCGCCGAGGAGCGCTTCGGGCCGGTCGGGGTGCTGGTTTGCAATGCCGCCGTCGGCTTTCCCGACCCGTTCCTCGAGATCACCCCGGAGCGCTGGCAGGACGTCGTGTCGGTCAACCTGGGCGGCGCCTTCGTGTCTTGCCAGGCGGCGCTTCCGGCGATGATCGAGCGTGGCGAGGGCTCGATCGTGATTATGTCCTCGATCGCCGGGCGCCGCGCGAGCGTCACCAACGGCGCCCACTACACGTGCTCGAAATACGCGTTGATCGGCCTGACGCGCCACCTCGCGATCGAGCTCGGGGGCACCGGCGTGCGCGTCAACAGCGTCGCCCCGGGGCCGATCGAGACGCGCCTGCTGACCGATCACACAAGCGACGACGAGCGCGCGCGAATAGCCGCGCGGATGCCGCTCGGGCGGATCGGGAGTCCCGACGACGTCGCCGAGGTCGTCTTCTTCGTGGCCTCGCCCTCCGCGCGCCAGATCCACGGCGCGGTGCTCGACGTCAACGGCGGCATGCACTGAGCTTCAGGCGGCTGTAGGGTTCTCGCCCTGCTCGGAACGCTCGTTCCGCGGCGCGGAAACTGAGCCCGAGGAGAAGCGCATGCCCAAGATGAACGTGATGGACGCCGTCGTGAAGGTGATGGAGAGCGAGGGCGTCGAGGTCGCTTTCGGGGTGCCGGGGGCGGCCATCCTGCCGCTCTATCAGGCACTCGCGAAGTCGGATCAGATCCGCCACATCTCCGTGCGCCACGAGGAGGGCGGCACCCACGCCGCCGACGGCTACGCGCGCATCACCGGCAAGGTGGGAATCAACATCGGCACTTCGGGGCCCGCCGGCACCAACATGATCACGGGCCTCTACACGAACATGGCCGACTCGATCCCGATGATCTGCATCACCGGGCAGGCGCCGACCGACGTCCTCCACAAGGAGGCCTTCCAAGCAGTCGACATCGTCGAGATCGCGAAGCCCGTCACCAAGTGGGCGGTGCAGGTCAAGGAGACCGCCCAGATGCCTTGGACCTTCCGCCAGGCCTTTCGGATCGCCCGCGAAGGACGGCCCGGGCCGGTCCTGATCGACCTGCCGCTCAACGTGCAGAAGGGGGAGGAGGTCGACTTCGACCCCCAGCGCGGTGGCCCGCTCGAGTTCGAGAAGCCCGCTCCCTACGCGAACGGCGTGCGCCAGGCGATGGAGATGCTGCTCGCGGCAGAGCGCCCGATGATCCTCTCCGGCGGCGGCGTGATCCTCGGCGAGGCCTCGGAGGCGCTGATGGCGCTCGCCGAGTACCTGCAGGTGCCGGTCACGCCGACGTACATGGGCAAGGGCTCGATCCCCGAGGACCATCCGCTGTGCGCCGGCATCGTCGGCATCCAGACGAGCCAGCGCTACGCGAACGCGCTCTTCCTCGAGAGCGATCTGATCCTCGCGGTCGGCGCCCGCTTCGGCGACCGCCATACCGGCGAGCTCGACGTCTATCGCGGCGACCGCAAGTTCATCCACGTCGACATCGATCCGAACCAGCTGGGGCGCGTCTTCGCGCCGGACCTCGGGATCGTCTCGGACGCCAAGCTGGCGCTCGCGGCCTTCCTAGGTGTCGCGCGCGACATGACTTCCGCGCGCGAGCCGGGCGCGTGGGTGGAGCGGGTCGACGAGCTGCGCTCGACGCTGCTGCGCAAGACCAACTTCGACGACGTGCCCGTCAAGCCCCAGCGCGTCTACCAGGAGATCAACGAGTTCTTCGACGAGGACACGGTCTTCCTGACCGCGATCGGCCTCTACCAGATCTTCGGCGGTCAGTTCCAGAAGACGTACAAGCCACGCCACTACATCTGCTGCGGCCAGGCCGGCCCGCTCGGCTGGGAGGTGCCGGCGTGCATCGGCGCGAAGGTGGGCGCGCCGGACAAGCTGATCGTCGGCATCGTCGGCGACTACTCGTTCGAGTTCCTGATGGAGGAGATCGCAGTCGCCGTCCAGCACAAGGTGCCCTACGTGCTGGTGATGCTCAACAACGGCTACATGGGCCTGATTCGCCAGGGCGAGAAGTACGGCTACGACAAGCTCGACTACGGCGTCGACCTCACCTACGAGGGGCCGGGCGCCTACGGCATGGACCACGTCGCCGTGATGGAGGCGATGGGCGCGCTCGGGCGCAAGGTCATCGAGCCCGGCGACATCGCCGAGGCTCTTCGCTGGGCTGTCGAGGCGAGCGAGGAGCACCAGGTGCCCGCGCTCGTCGAGATCGTCACCGAGCGCGACACGGACGCTGCGATGGGGATCTCGATCGACAAGGTCAACGAGTACGAGCCGATCCTCGACGGCACGCGCGAGCACGCGGGCGAGGTCGTCGGCGCGTTGCCCGAGCGCGACTGACTCAAGCCTCGATCAATCCTCGCCTGACCGCGTAGCGGACCAGCTCGACGCGGTCGCGCATGCCGAGCTTCGCGAGCACGTTGCCGCGATGTGACTCGACGGTCTTCTCCGACAGCGACAGGATCTCCGCGATCTGGCGGTTGGTGTGCGCCTCGGCGATCAGCTTGACCACGTCGAGCTCGCGCGGGGTGAGCGGGTCGCGCGGCTGCTCGGCACCCCGCTCGAGCCATTCTCTGATCAGCGATCGCTGGGTGGCGGGGGGCAGGAACGGCTCACCACGGTCGGCGGCGAGGACCGCCTCGATCAGGTCGGTGTCGGCCGCGCGCTTGAGCACGTAGCCCGAGGCCTCGGCGTGCAGCGCGTCGAACAGGTAGCGCTCGTCGTCGTGCATCGAGAGCAGCACGACCTGGACCTCGGGTGCCCGGGCCTTGATCTCCCTCGCGGCCTGGATGCCGGTCATGCGCGGCATCGAGACGTCGAGGATCGCCACGCGCGGTCGCTCGCGCAGCGCGAGCTCGACGGCCTCGACGCCATCGGCCGCCTCGGCCACCACGCGCATGCGCGGCTGGCGCTCGAGCAGCATGCGCAGCCCCGCGCGCACGATGCCGTGGTCGTCGGCGACGAGCAGCGCCAGCATCAGCGCAGCCGCAGCGTCACGGCAGCGCCCTCGCCGGGCGCCGACTCGATCTCGAGGTCGCCGCTGAGGAGGCGTGCGCGCTCGGCCATGCCCGAGAGCCCGAGGCCGCCGGAGGCCTCCGCCGGGGCGAAGCCGCGCCCGTCGTCGCGCACGCTCAGCTCGACCGCTCCGTTGCCGCTTGCGCGCAGGCCCACCGCCACGCGCGTCGCGCCCGAGTGGCGGGCGACGTTCGAGAGCGCCTCCTGGGCGACCCGGAAGACGACCACCTGCTGGTCCTCCCCGAGCCCGAATGCGTCGCCGCGCGCTTCGAAGCCGGCCCGGATGCCCGTCTGCTCCTCGAAGCGGCGCACCTGTCCGTCGATCGCCGGCACGAGGCCGTGGTCGTCGAGCGCCGTCGGGCGGAGCTGGCGGGCGAGCGTGAGCAGCTCGTCCATCGCCTGGTTGGTGAGGCCCTTGACCTCGCCGATGTCGCCGGCGAGGCGCTCCGGAGCGTCGTGGGAGAGCGCCTCGAGTCGCAGCAGGATCGCGGTCAGGGCCTGGTTGACCTCGTCATGGAGGTCGCGGGCGACCCGCTTTCGCTCCTCCTCCTGGGCGCGCAGAACGAGCCGGCCGGAGCGCCGTCGCTCGACCTCGATCCGGTCGAGCAGCTGGCAGAAGGACGTCGCCAGCCGGTCGATCTCCTCGACCGAGCGAGCCTCGGGCGGCGGGTCGAATGCCTGCGGGTCGGCCGGGTCGATCGCCTCGACGCGCTCGATCAGCCGCTCGAGTGGGCCGAAGCGCCGCCTGAGCATCGCCATGTTGACGAGCAGGGCAAGCACGATCGTGATCGCCAGCAGCCCGAAGCGGGCCCGCTCGTCGGTGACCTCGAGGTCGAGCGACGCCGCCGCGCTCGCCGCGAACAGGGTGGCCACGACCAGCAGCACGTTGATGGCCACGACCTGGCCGGCTAGGGATTCACGTCGGCGCATAGATGGGGTCACGACCCCATATCGGCAGCCGCCTCGTGGGCCGACAATCCGGTTACGAGCTTTGGCGCTCTGAGCCGGCGCCGGGCCCTTGAGGGTGTGCGATGCAAACGACCGTCGGGGCGCCTCTCGGGGCGCCCCGAACGCGTTCTGGGCGCACTCCACGTCCAGGCGTCCGCCGCTATACTTTCTGAAGTGACAACAAAGGCGACCGGAATTCAGGGAGTTCGTATGCCAAGCGGCGCGGAGATGGTCAAGCGGGCGAGGGAGCAGATCACGGAGGTAGACCCACGGGCGGTGCACGACTCCGCCTCGAACGGTGGCGCACCCCTGATCGTCGACGTCCGCGAGCAGAACGAGTTCGACGAGGGTCACATCCCAGGAGCTGTGCACGTCCCGCGCGGGTTCCTGGAGTCCCGTATCGAGGGCGCAGCGCCCGACCGCTCGGAGCGCGTGGTGCTCTACTGCGCCGGCGGCGTCCGCTCCGCGCTCGCGGCGAAGACGCTCCAGGACGAGCTCGGCTACGAGAACGTCGAGTCGATGACCGGGGGCATCACGCTCTGGAAGGATCGTGGCTTCGACGTCGAGGTTCCGCGCGCCCTGACCGCCGAGCAGCGTGCGCGCTACTCGCGTCACCTGCTGCTGCCCGAGATCGGGCTCGAGGGCCAGCTCAAGCTGCTCGACGCGAAGGTGCTGCTACTGGGCGCCGGCGGGCTCGGCTCGCCGACGGCGCTGTACCTCGCCGCGGCCGGCGTCGGCACGATCGGGCTCGTCGACGACGACGAGGTCGACGTCTCGAACCTTCAGCGCCAGGTCATCCACACCACCGATCGCGTGGGCATGCCGAAGGTCGATTCGGCCGAGCAGTCGGTCAAGGCGCTCAACCCCGGGGTCGAGGTCATGAAGCACGCCACGCGTCTCGACTCCTCGAACATCATGGAGATCATCGAGGGCTACGACGTGATCGTCGACGGGGTCGACAACTTCCCCACGCGCTACCTGCTCAACGACGCAAGCGTCAGGCTGCGGATCCCGGTCGTCTCGGCCTCGATCCTCGGCTTCGACGGACAGCTGTCGGTTTTCGCGCCCTACGACGGCCCGTGCTACCGCTGCCTCTACCCGACGCCCCCGCCGGCCGAGCTCGCCCCGTCGTGCGGCGCCAACGGCGTGCTTGGCGTGCTGCCGGGCACGATGGGCCTGCTCCAGGCTACCGAGGTGATCAAGCTCGTGACCGGCGCCGGGGAGCCGCTGATCGGTCGGCTGGTGCTCTACGACGCCCTCGCGACGACGTTCACCGACCTCAAGGTGCGGCGCGACCCGGACTGCCCGATCTGCTCGCGCGAGCCTGGTGAGATCTCCGACGAGGAGATGGGCGTCTTCCCCGACTACGAGGCCTTCTGCGCGGCCGCCGGGTAACCTCGCGGCGATGAGCGTGATCAGGATACCGCCGGTGCTGCGCGCAGCCACCGGCGGCGAGAAGGAGGTCGCGGCCGAGGGGCAGAACGTGCGCGAGCTGCTCGAGCGGCTCGCCGCCGAGCACCCCGCCACGCAGAGCCAGCTCTTCGCCGAGGACGGCGAGCTCAACCGCTACGTGAACGTCTACCTCAACGACGAGGACGTGCGCGTGCTCGATGGCCTCGAGACGCCCGTCGGTGGCCGCGACACGCTCGTGATCCTGCCGGCGATGGCCGGCGGCTAGCACCCGGCGCTCGCGTTCAGGGGCCTATACTTTCTGAAGTGATGATCGAGCCCCGCCTCGACAACCGGCCGTGCGGAGGCAAGTACGGTGACATCGTCCAGGCAATCGGCCATACGCCGCTCGTCGAGCTGAAGCGCCTGTCGCCGCGGCCAGGCGTTCGCATCTACGCCAAGCTCGAGAGCCACAACCCGACGGGGTCGGTCAAGGACCGCGTGGCACGGGCGATGATCGAGGACGCCGAGGCGACGGGGGCGATCGGACCCGGCCAGACGATCCTCGAGCCGACCTCAGGCAACACGGGCATCTCGCTCGCGATGATCTGCTCGCGCAAGGGCTACCCGCTGAAGGTCGTCATGCCCGACAACGTCACCGAGGAGCGTACGCAGCTGTTGCGGATGTACGGCGCCGAGATCGTCTCCTCGCCGGGCGAGCAGGGATCGAACGGCGCCGTCGCGATGGCCCTCGACATGGCCGAGGCCGACTCGTCCTACTACATGCCCTACCAGTACGGGAATCCGGCTAACCCGCTCGCCCACTACAACGGCACGGCGATCGAGATCCTCGACGAGCTCGACGAGGTAACCGCGTTCGTGGCGGGCCTGGGCACTGGCGGCACCCTGATGGGCAACGGCCGCCGGCTCAAGGAGGAGGACCCGGACACGATGATCGTCGCCGCCGAGCCGCTGCAGGGCGAGCTCGTGCAGGGCCTGCGCTCGCTCGAGGACGGCTTCATCCCGCCGATCATCGACCTCTCCCTGCTCGACCGCAAGATCTTCGTGTCGAACCGCGACTCGGTCGTCTGGACCAAGCGCCTGCTCGAGGAGGAGGGGCTGTTCGTCGGCGTCTCGTGCGGGGCGATCGCCTCGATCGCGGTGCGCGTGGCGTCAGAGATCGAGGATGGCAACGTCGTCTTCATCGTCTGCGACGACGGCTGGAAGTACCTCTCCTCAGGTGTCTACAGCAAGCCGATCGAGCAGCTCGAGGCCGAAGGCGTGCTCGAGACCGCCTCTTTCTGGTAGCGGCTCAGGAGCTGCGCCGCGCGGCGTCCAGGTCGCCGGCGAAGCCGTCCCGGTCTGGAGGATCGGCAGGCTGCTCCGGACGGACGTGGGGCTCGAAGTCCTCCTCGTCCTCGTCCGGCTGCCACTGCTCGAAGCTCGGGGTTTCGCGGGACGCCCCCGACAACGCGCCCTTGAACTCACGCAGACCCTTGCCGACCGAGCGCCCGACCTCGGGCAGCTTCTTCGGCCCGAGCACGATCAGCGCGATCGCCATCACCAGCATCAACTCGAGCGGTCCGACGTTCGGCATCATGCGATACAGATTACCGGGCGCTGCTGGGTAGCCTCTCGAGCTTGCGCATCAGCCGACCCCATTGGGACGCGATCGCCGAGCACGCGCGCGACGACGCGCCTAACGAGTGCTGCGGGTATCTGCGCGCGCGCGGAGGGGCGGTCGAGGAGGTGATTCGCGGCACGAGCATGCGCCCGTCGCCCTACGCCTACGAGCTCGACGGCCAGAGCCTGCTCAGGGCCAACGAGCTCGACGACGAGGGCTTCGAGGTCGCGATCTACCACTCGCACCCGCGCTCGCCGGCCGAGCCCTCGCAGACCGACATCAACCTCGCGCACTATCCCGGCTGGCTCTACTTGATCGTCTCGCTCGCCGGCTCGGAGCCGGTGCTGCGCGGCTGGCGGATCGAGGACGGGACGGTGGCGGAGGAGCCGATCGAGGTTCTCTGAGGCGAGCGCGGCCCGCTGCCGTGAGCCGCGACCCGGGCAGAAGTGTCATGAAGCGGTCACCGCGTCTTGACGCCCACTCGTCGGACCTGACCGTGTGTACAGCCGCGCGCACGAGATCTCGGACCGCTGTACATCCTCGTCGCGGGGCCGAGTCGCCATCCTTCACCTCGTTGGTTAGGCGGGGCTTGGGCGATTGTCCGTCTCTCCCTCTCTCTCACTCCTCCGGCGTCGTCCTCAACAGGCGGCGTCGGAGGAGTCTCCCTCCTGGCTCTGGCCGAACAGCGCCGGCGAGCGTCCGTCCCAGTCGTGCTCGAGCGCCCAGCGCGCGCCGACCGTCCAGGCTTGCATGAGGTTGGCTACGGCGATCCGCTCGGGTCCGCGCGCGCCGACGGCGTAGAGCTCGGGAGCGTGCCCGAGCCGCTCGAGCGCGTCGAGCACGCCTGTCCGGACAAGCTCCGCCTGCTCGCGGCGCCCGCCGGCGCGGAGGCCGCCCCAGCCGAGCCATGAGTCGAACGGCCACACCGCGCCGCGGTGGTAGAAGCCGGCGCGGAACGCCGGGTGGCGCTCCGACAGCGTGCGCAGCCCGAACCGAGTCATCACGTCGGGCCCGCACAGGCGCTCGGCCACCCGCGCCGTCGCCGCCTCGCCGAGGGTCCCCGACCACAGCAGCCAGCCGAGCTGGGAGCCGGCTCCGCGCACGGGCGTGCCGTCGCCCTCGAGCGCCATGATCTCGGCGCCGAATACGGCCTCGACTCGTGCGCCCAGCTCGGTCGCCAGCAGCCGATGGCGCTGCTCCCCGCTGAGCGCGGCCAGCGCTCGCATCCCGACGACCGCCGCCGCCTGGCAGTCGGCGTCTGCGACCGGCGCCGCGGGAGGCCGGCTATCGGCTCTCGCGATGCCGTGTCCGCCCGCGATGCCCGCCTCCGTCGAGTCGCGCCAACCCTGCGCGACGAGCCCGGCCGGGGCGCCCCTGGGGCCGTAGCGCAGGAAGCCGCCGCCTCGGTCGATCGCGCGCTCGAGCCACTCACCGGCGGCGCGCCAGGTGGCCCTGAGCTCGGCACTCAGGTCGGGCTCGTCGAGCGACGCCAGCACGACGAGGAACCACGCGCTCGCATCGGCCGACCCGTAGTGGCGCAGCTCGCCCTGGCGTACCGGCCAGCCGAGGCGCTCCCACACGTGCGCCGGCGTCTCGGGCCACCATTCGTGGACGATCTTGCCCGGCTCTTCGTCGGTCTCGGGGTTCTCGACCCGGCCTTGCAGGCGCGCGAGTGCCCGCAGCGTCGCGCGGGCGATGTCTGGGCGCTCGGGCAGCACTTGAAGCGCGGTGATCAGCGAATCGCGCCCGAACAGTGCGTTGTAGCGCCCCAGGTCCCCCTGCTCGACCGGCAGCGAAGACGCATACGGCCACCCCTCGGGGGACAGCATCGCCTCGAGGCCGACGACCTCAGTCAAGCCACAACGAGGCGCCGCTTTGCAGGCGCCGGAGTCAGCCCTTGACTGCGCCGGCCGTGAGCCCCGCGACGATCCGACGCTGGAAGATCAGGACCAGCACGATCAGTGGGACCGTGACGACCACCGACGCCGCGCTGATCGTCCCGAGCGGCTGCTCGAACTGCTGGGAGCCGGTGAAGAACGCGATCGCGGCCGGCACCGTGCGCGCATCCGGCGTGCTCGTCAGCGTGATCGCGAACAGGAACTCGGTCCACGACGCGATGAAGACGAGCATTCCGGCGGTCACCATTCCCGGGGCGGCGAGGGGGATGACGATCTTGCGGAAGGCCTGGAAGTAGGTCGCCCCGTCGACGAGCGCCGCCTCCTCGAGCTCGCGCGGGATCTCCTTGAAGAAGGAGGTGAGGATGTAGATCGTGAGCGGCAGCGCAAACGTCAGCGAGGGCAGGATCAGGCCGAGGTAGGTGTTGTAGAGGCCGACGTCGGTGAACAGCTTGAAAACGGGCGCCGCGATCGAGATCGGCGGGAACGTCGAGATCGAGAGCACGATCGCGAGGATCAGGAACTTGCGCGGGAAGCGCAGCCGGGCCAGCGCATAGCCTGCGAACGAGCCGATGATCAGCGACAGAATCGTCGTCGAGAACGACACGACGACGCTGTTGAAGAGGGCGCGCGTGAAGTCGCCGTTCTGGAAGATCGACGAGTAGTTGGCGAGCGTCGGATTCGGCGGAACGATCGACGCGCTCGAGAGGTCCGAGCCCGTCTTGAGCGAGATGTTGATCAGCCAGTAGAACGGGAACAGGCAGAACAGCATGATCAGGACCGTGAACGTCCAGAGCATGATCGAGCGCCAGTTGGTCCCGCCCGGCTTCTGGGGCTTGGCGGCTGCCGTCGGATCGGCTTCGGCCGTCGTACGTGGTAGGGCTTCGCTCGTCATCTCTAGCTCTCCGCGAGGTCTCGGATGTTCCCGCCCACGAAGCGGATGTACAGGAAGGAGACCGCCATCACGATCACGAAGGTGATCACCGAGAGAGCCGATCCGAGCCCGAGCAGACGGTTCTGCGTCAGCTCCTCGTAGGCGATCAGCGACAGCGTGCTTGTACCGTTCGCTCCTTGGGTGAGCACGAATGGAAGGTCGAAGATGCGCAGCGCGTCGAGTGTGCGAAAGAGCAGCGCGACGAGGATCGCCGGCTTCAGCAGCGGCAGCGTGATGCGTAGGAAGCGCTGCCAGCGGTTGGCCCCGTCGACGCGAGCCGCCTCGTAGACGTCGCTCGGTATCACCTGCAAGCCCGCAAGCAGCAGCAAGCCCATGAACGGCGCGGTCTTCCAGACGTCCGCGAAGACCATCACGCCCAGCGCGTAGCCGCGCTCGCCGAGCCAAACGGTGTCGCCTCCGGGCAGGCCGAGCGCGTTCAGCATCGAGTTCATGAAGCCGAGCTCCGGCTCGAAGATCCCGCGCCACAGCATCGCCGTCACGACCGTCAGGACGGCCCACGGCACGAGCACGGTCGTGCGCAGGATCGCCCGTCCCTTGAACGCCTCGTGCATCGCGAGCGCCATGCCGAGGCCGATCGCGAGCTCGATCGCGACCGACAGGCCGGTGAACAGGAACGTCGTGCGGAAGGCCTCCCAGAACTCGGGCGAGGAGAACGCCGTCGTGTAGTTCTTGAGCCCCGCGAAGCGCGATAGGCCCTCAACCCGCAGCGAGTACTCGTTCAGAGACAGGTAGAAGGCGTAGCCGATCGGATACACGGCCACGAGCGCGATCACGAGCAGCGACGGCGCGACCATGCGGTAAGCGAGCTTCCGCTCCTCATTGCCGAAGCGGTCCTCCGCGTCCTTCTTCGCCGGCGCTGCCGTCGTGTCGGCCGTGGCCATGGCTCTCCTAGCTCATCCGCTCAGAACGTCGCGATGGCCTTCTCTATCTCGGAAGCCATCTTGTCCACGGCGGCGTCGGGCTCCTGCTCGCCGGTCAGCGCGTCGTG
>JACCXP010000196.1 GCA_013696905.1 Thermoleophilaceae bacterium | reverse complement strand
ATCTACCTGCGCGACCTGCTCGCGACGCGAGCGGCCAACGAGCCGCACGTGACGGCCTTCCTGTCCTGCTGGGTGTACGAGGAGCTCTGGCACGGAGAGGCCTTCTCTGACTTCCTGCGCGCGTACGACATCGAGACGCCCGTCGAGCCCAAGCTACCCGACGGCACGACACCGCTCCCCACCAGACCGAGCCGCACCGCCAAGCTGCGCGAGCAGCTCGGCATCGGCCACAAGCTCGCGCTGCTTCCGTCGATGCTCGGGTCGATGGTGATCCGCGACTTCGTGGCGCTGCACATGACCTGGGGCGCGATCAACGAGCTCACCACGCTGTCGAGCTACTACCAGCTGATCCGGCGCTCCGAGCACCCGGTGCTCCACCAGATGCTGCACAAGGTGATCCAGGACGAGCGGCGTCACTTCGCCTTCTACCGCGCTCAGGCGAAGGCGCGCCTGACCGGCAACCCGACCGCCGGGCGGATCGTGCGCTGGGCGCTCCAGAAGCTCTGGTTGCCCGTCGGCGCCGGGTCAAGTCGGACGAGGAGGTCGACGCGCTCGCGCTCTACCTCTTCGGCGACGCCCCCGAGGGGCGGGCGGCGATCGGCGAGATCGACGCCACGATCTCGAGCCTTCCCGGGCTCGACGGCCTGAGGGTCGTCGAGGACGCGCTCGAGCTCGCTCACCTCAAGCCGGGCTGGGCGGGCCCCGCGTTGGTGGCGCCGCGCACGATGCTGGCCGCCTGAGCAGCCCTCAGGCCCGGCCCGACGAGGCGCGCCCGCGCCTCGAGACCGCGTCGACCGTGACGGCGGCCAGCAGCACGACGCCGGTCACGACGAACTTCGCTCCTGCGCTCAGGCCGAGCAGACCCATCCCGTTCGCGATGCTGGCGATTATCAGTGCCCCGAGCAGGGCGCTCTTCACGTGGCCGCGTCCGCCGAACAGGCTGGTGCCGCCGATCACGGCCGCCGCGATGGAGTTGAGCAAGATGTCGCCGCCGCCGGCAGCGGTGTCGACCGAGCGCAGGCGGGAGGCGAAGATGATCCCGCCCAGGGCCGCCATCGTGCCGGCGATCATGAAGACGCTGACCTTCACGCGGTCGACGTTGATGCCGGCCCGCTGCGCAGCCTCCTGGTTGCCGCCGATCGCATAGACGTGGCGCCCGAAACGAGTGCGATTGGCGACGTAGGAGAGGCACACGAGCAGCAGCACGATCAGCACCGCCACGTATGGGATGCCACGGTTCTCATAGGCGAACCACACGACGACGACCGCGATCGCGGCGAGGGCGGCGACCCGAAGCGCCAGCAGCACCGGCGGGGGCGTGGGCAGACCCGCTCGCGCGCGCGCCCGCAGACCGAGGAGCTGCAGGGCGCCGTAGAGACCGACCGCGCCAAGAATCACGATCCAGCCGAGCATCTCGGGGAGGAAGGAGTTGGCGATCCCGATCACGAGCTCGTCCTGCACGATCACCGTGCCCTTGCCGGCCATCAACAGCAGCACGACGCCGTTCCAGGCCAGGAGGCCCGCGAGCGTGACCACGAACGAGGGCACGCCGACCTTGGTGATGATCATCCCGTGCAGGAAGCCGATCGCCGCTCCGATCACAAGGGCGATCGCGATCCCGACAGGCCCCGGAAGCTCGCCGCCGTCCTGGAACAAGAGCAGCGCGACGCTGACTCCGGCCACGCCGCTGACATAGCCCACCGACAGGTCGATCTCGCCCAGCAGGAGCACGAACACGATGCCCATGGCGATGGTGGTGAGCCCTGCCATCTGGACCATCAGGTTCACGAAGTTGGACGGGCTCAGGAAGTTCTCGTTGAGCGACTGGAAGACGATCACGATCACGAGCAGGCCGAGCAGGATCGGCAGCGAGCCGAGCTCGCCCCCGCGCAGCCCGCGCAGGCGGGCGCGCACGGCATCCGAGAGGGTCTCGGCCTCTAACGCAGCCGGCTGGCCGGGTGAGGGCTCTACGACGGTGCTCACGCCGGCGCCACCTCGATCCCCGCGCGCCGGTCCGCCGGCGCGTCCGAGGTGATCGCCTCCACCACCTGCTGCTGGTTCGTGTCAGCGACGCGGAGCGTGGCGACGTCCTTGCCGAGGCGCAGGACGGTTATCCGGTCCGCCACCTCGAAGACGTCGCTCAGGTTGTGCGAGACGATCACGACCGCGAGCCCCTGCTGCCCGAGGCGCTTGACCAGGTCGAGCACCTGGCGCGTCTGCGCCACGCCGAGCGCGGCGGTCGGCTCGTCGAGGATCACCACGCGCGAGTTCCACATCACGGCCTTTGCGACCGCGACCGACTGGCGCTGACCGCCGGAGAGCCCGGCTACCGTCTGGCGCACCGACTTGAGCGTCGTGACGGCCAGGCCCTTCAGCGTCTCGCGCGCTGTCTGCTCCATCGCCAGCTCGTCGAGCCGGCGCAGCGGGCCGAGGCGCTCACGGCCGAGATACATGTTCTGCACGACGTCGAGGTTGTCGCACAGCGCGAGGTCCTGATAGACGACCTCGATGCCGAGCGCGGCGGCGTCCTTCGGCCCGCTGACCTGCACCGGCTCCCCGTCGAAGCGGATCTCGCCGGCGTCGATCGTGTGGATGCCGGCCACGCACTTGATCAACGTCGACTTGCCGGCGCCGTTGTCGCCGACGAGCGCCATCACCTCGCCTTCGCGCACCTCGAGGTCGACGCCGTCGAGAGCCTGAACGGCCCCGAAGCTCTTCGAGACCCCTTGCAGCTCGAGTACCGGTCCGTCTGCCATCGACCTCTTCTCCTATTGGAGAGGGGCGCCGGCGCGGGCGGCGCCCCTCTCGCTCCCCTGGCTTGCGACGCGCTCGGGCGTCAGAGCCCTTCGCAGTCCGCCTTGAAGCGACCGACGCAGAGCTCCTCCTTGGTCCGGAAGCCGTCCTTGATGACCGTGTCGGCGACGTTGTCCTTGGTCACAGCGACCGGCTCGAGCAGCACCGACGGCACGTCCTTCTTGCCGTTGTTGATCGAGTCGGTGGCTGTGCTCGGCGTCTCGCCCTTGGCGAGCGCGACGGCGAGCTCGGAGGCGGCGTCTGCCTCCTCCTTGATCGCCTTGTAGACGGTCATGCACTGATCGCCCGCGAGCACGTTCTGAACGCCCTCGGTGGTCGCGTCCTGTCCCGTCACGGGCACGTCCTCGACCTTGCGCGACTTGAGTGCCGATATCGCGGCCTGCCCGAGGCCGTCGTTTGCGGCCAGCACGCCGTCGATCTCGTTGTTTGACTTCTCGAGCATCTGCTCGAAGATCGTCAGCGCCTGCTGGTTGTCCCAGTCCGGCACGGACTGGTCGTCGACTTCCTTCCACTCGCCCGACTCGAACTTCGGGTTGATGACCGAGTCGTAGCCGTTCTTGAACAGCTTGGCGTTGTTGTCGGTCGGCGAGCCGTTCAGCACGGCGATGTTGGGCGTGTCGAGCCTGCGGTCCTCGATGCACTTGACGAGGCCCTCGCCCTGGAGCTTGCCGACGGCCTCGTTGTCGAACGAGACGTAGTAGTCGGAGTCGGCCTCGAGCGTGAGCCGGTCGTAGTCGATCACCTTGGCGTTCTGGGCCTTTGCGTTCGAGACGATCGTCGCGCCGGAGCCCGAGTCGAGGTTGACTAGCAGCAGCACGGTCGCGCCGTTCGTGATCGCCTGCTCGGCCTGGGTCTGCTGCTGCTGGGCGTCGCCCTCGGCGTTCTGGATGTCGTACTCGACGCCGGCCTTCTTGAATGCTTCCTCGAAGAACTTGCGGTCGTCGGTCTCCCAGCGGTCAGACGAGGCGCTGTCTGGCAGCAGCACCGCGATCTTGCCCTGCTTCTCGGCGTCCCCACCGCCTGCTGCGCCCTTCTTCTCCTCCTCGCCGCCACACCCGGCGGCGAAGGCGAGCATCGCGGTCGCGACAAGCGCCCCCATCCATGGTCTTCTCAAGGCTCCGCTCCCTCTCTCGGCTCTTCCAGAACGCGGGCAGCTTACGTCGCGCGCCCTCGCCGCGCAACCGCTGCCGGGGAACCGATCGCCTCTCAACGGGTCCTGCTTTTGCCTGCAAAGTGATCGGATCCGTCACCTGCGGCGCGTACTTTGAGGACGCAGTTACAAGGACGTAAAGGAGACGCACATGACTTCCACGAAGACCCCCGCACAGCTCTACTCGCTGGTGTTCGGCGCGACCCTCCTGGTCGCCGGCATCGCCGGCTTCCTGGTCGACTCGAGCTTCGGCCCGCTCGGCTCGGACGTCGAGGGCTCGAACCTGATCCTGTTCGAGGTCAACGGCATCCACAACATCGTGCACCTCGCCTCCGGCGCGCTCGGCCTCGCCCTCTGGCGCAACCCTGCCTCCGCCCGGCTGTTTGCGCTCGGCTTCGGCGCGGTCTACCTGCTGGTGACCGTGCTCGGCTTCGCGATGGGCACCAACGTGCTCGGCATCATCCCGATCAACGCGGCCGACAACGTGCTGCACCTGACGATCGCCGCCGTCGGCCTCGTCGCCGGCCTCGCCTCGAGGACCGTGGCGGAGCCGACGATGAGCGCGCGCGCCTAGCGCACCCGCCTGACCTGCTCAAGCG
>JACCXP010000193.1 GCA_013696905.1 Thermoleophilaceae bacterium | reverse complement strand
GCCCGGGGCCCCCGCCGCGCCGAGGCGCCGCGCCCGTGAACCGAGAAAAGCCGCCACGGCGCACAGCCCTCCGATCGCCCCCGACAGCGCGGGCGCGATCAAGACGCTCGTCAGCAGCGTGCCGACGCCGGCCGCCAGCCCGAGGCCGAGTGCCTCCAGCGCGTGCGCGCGTACGGCGGCGCGTCCGCCGGCGAGCGCGAGCGTGGCCAGCCCGTAGAGCGGATACAGAGGCAGGTTGAGCAGCGCGCTGCGATCCGAGAGTGCCTCCAGCGAGAGACCCGCGAGGTCGGCGCCGAGCACCGTGCCGACGGCGAGCGCTCCCCAGGGCACCGCGCATTGGCCCCAGCTCGCGAGCGCTGCGGCGCGCAGCGGCGAGAGACCGGCACCGAGCAGGATCGGCGCGCAGATCACGATCGCCACCCCGAATCCCGTCACCGACTCGAAGAAGGGGGAGACGCCCACCACGACCACGAGCGCGAGCGCCGCTGGGCGCGGCTCGATCCGGCGCAGGTACGCGGAGACGGCGTCGATCGCCCCACCTGCGGCCAGCACGCGGTAGAGGAGCAGGCCCCCGAACAGGACGTACAGCACTCGCGCGGCCGTGCCCGAGCCCTCGCGCGCGGAGGCGAGGAGGCCGGGGACGCCCATGTCCGATCCGAGCACCGCCGCGATCACAGCTGTCAGGAGCGCCACGACACCGGCGCGCGGCGCCGACCAGCGCAAGGCCAGCAGGCCGACGGCGGCGACCACGAATGGAGCTGCCGCGAGCGCGTAGCGCACGGAGCGCGGCGCCCCGGCCGCTCAGCCGCCGAAGCGCTCGGTGGGGAGCCCGCGGACGCCGGGGCGGTGGCGAAACAGCGCGCCCGCGAGCGGCTGGCCGGCAAGCTCCTCGGCCGACAGCCTCTCGTGAGCGGATGTGATGTAGAGATCGTCGAGGTCTGGGCCCGCGAACGCGCAGCTCGTCGTCTTCGTCGCGGGAAGCTCGACCACGCCCTCGAGCCCCCCGTCGGGCGAGTAGCGCCGGATCGCACCGCCGCCGAAGAGGGCAACCCACAGGAGCCCCTCCTCGTCGAGCGCCATGCCATCGGGCGAGCCGGCCTCCTCGGGCACGTCGATCACGCGTCGGCGGTTCTCGAGCTCACCGGTAACGGCGTCGTAGTCGAAGGCGTCGACGCCTTGGGTGGGCGTGTCGATGAAGTACATCGTCGTGTCGTCGAGGCTCCAAGCGAGGCCGTTCGAGATCGTCACGTCGGTGAGCACCGTGGTGACGCTCAGGTCCGGGTCGAGGCGGTAGAGCGCCCCCGCGCCCGGCCGCTGGTCGGCGGCCATCGTGCCCGCCCAGAAGCGCCCGTGACGGTCGCACTTGCCGTCGTTCATCCGGTTGCCCGGGATGTCGTCCTCGACCTTGGCGACGCTCGTGACGGTCCCGTCGGGATCCAGCAAGGCGAACCCGTCTTGCACCGCGAGCGCATAGCCGCCGCTTTCGCGGGGCACCGCGGCGCCCACCGGCTGCCCGACGTCGACCGCCTCGTCGAGCCCCGACCGCGGGTCGTATGCGTGCACGCGGCCGGCCCAGATGTCTACCCAGACGAGGACCCCGCGGCGGTCGTCCCAGGCCGGCCCCTCGCCGAGCTCGACGCCCGGCGAGACCACGGCCTCGGGTACGGATCGCTCAGGCATCGGCGGGGAGATCGTATGTCGCGGGAGAGGGGCGAGGCCGTCCTCCGCGCCGCTTACCTTCGAAGTCATGGGTCGCACCGTCTTCACCTGCTCGCAGTGCGCGCACGAGAGCCCGAAGTGGCACGGCCGCTGCCCGGGCTGCGGGGAATGGAACGCGCTGGTCGAGGAGCGCGCCCCGGAGCGCGCACGGTCGGTGGGGCCAAGGAGCACGCGGACCGGGTCGGCCCGAGCGCTGCATCCGATCCGGCTCTCCGACGTGCAGGCGCCCGCGCTCGTGCGCCATTCGACCGGTATCGCCGAGCTCGACCGGGTGCTTGGCGGCGGGATAGTCCCGGGGTCGCTGGTGCTGATCGGCGGATCGCCGGGCATCGGCAAGTCGACGATCACCGGCGGCGCGCTAGGCAACCTGGCCGCCGCCGGGCGCTCGGTGCTGTACGTGTCGGGCGAGGAGTCGGCGGCGCAGGTCAGGCTGCGGGCCGAGCGGCTCGGAGCGAGGGCGCTGTCGGTGCCGATCGTCGCCGAGACCGACCTCGACACGGTGATCGCGACGCTCGAGGCGGAGCGCCCCGAAGTCTGCGTCGTCGACTCCGTGCAGGCGCTCTACGCCGGCAGCCTGAGCGGCGCGCCCGGCTCGGTCGGCCAGGTGCGCGAGGTGGCCGGGCGGCTGATGCGGGTCGCCAAGGAGCGGGCGATCGCCGTGCTGCTCGTCGGCCACGTGACGAAGGAGGGGGCGCTTGCCGGGCCGCGGGTGCTCGAGCACCTGGTGGACTGCGTGCTCCAGTTCGAGGGGGAGCGCGAGCGCACGTACCGCACGCTGCGTGCGCTCAAGAACCGCTTCGGCTCGACCAACGAGGTCGGCGTGTTCGAGATGCGCGATCACGGCCTGGTCGAGGTCGCCGACGCGTCGTCGCGCTTCGTCGCGGAGGCCACGCGCGCGCCGGGGTCCGTCGTCATGTGCGCGATGGAGGGCTCGCGGCCGCTGCTGGTCGAGGTTCAGGCACTCGTCGCACCGAGCGAGATCGTGCCGCCGCGGCGGGTGGCAAACGGGATCGACCGCAACCGGCTGGCGCTCGTGCTGGCCGTCCTCGCGCGCCACGCGGGACTGGCGCTCGGGGGCAGCGACGTGTTCGTCTCTGTGACCGGCGGGGTGCGGATCGACGAGCCGGGCGCCGACCTGGCCGTCGCGCTTGCGCTCGCGTCCGCGGCGCGCAGGGTGTCGCTGTCCTCGGGTGGCCCATCCGGGCGCGCGCCGCTCGCGGCCTTCGGGGAGGTCGGGCTGACGGGGGAGCTGCGCCACGTCGCACACCCCGAGCGACGCGTGGCCGAGGCAGCCAAGTTCGGGCTCGACCCGGTCGTCTCGCCGGGCGGCGAGGCTCGTACGCTGCGGGCCGCGCTCGCGTCCGCGCTCGGCTCTCGAACGCATGCTGCGCGGGCTGCCTGAGCAGAGCGCAATCTCCCCGGTATGCAGCGGCAGTTCGCCTACAATGGTGTCTGTGCAGCATCACGCTACGGACGAGGTCGCTGAGCTCGAGAACCGTCAAGAGCCCCGCCTCGTACGGGCCCTTGAGATGGTCGCCCCGGGCACGGCCGTGCGCGAGGGCATCGATGACATCCTGCACGCTCGCGCCGGGGCGCTGATCTGCATCGGTCACGACGAGGAGCTGTCGTTCCTGTACTCGGGCGGGATCAAGCTCGATATCGACTACACCCCCGCGCTCCTCTACCAGCTCGCGAAGATGGACGGCGCGATCATGCTGGACCAGAACGCGACGAAGCTGCGCTGGGCAAACGTCCAGCTGATGCCCGACCCCACGATCCTGTCGCTCGAGACCGGGACCCGGCACCGCACCGCGGAGCGCGTCTCCAAGCAGACCGGCGCGCTCGTGATCGCGATCTCGCAGCGGCGGGCCGTCGTCTCGCTCTACCTCGACGGCGCGAAGTACATGCTCGAGGACATCCCGGTCGTGCTCGCGAAGGCGAATCAGGCGCTCGCGACGCTCGACAAGTACCGCACCCGCCTCGACCAGGTATCGACCCGCCTCACCGCACTCGAGTTCGAGGGCGGCGCGATGCTGCACGACGTTCTGACCGTGCTCCAGCGGGCCGAGCTCGTAACCCGCATGGCGGTCGAAATCGAGCGCTACATAGTCGAGCTCGGCACCGACGGCCGGCTGATCGAGATGCAGCTCGAGGAGACGATGGTCGGCGTGGCGGCCGACAAGACCTCGCTCGTGCACGACTACCTATCGGATCCCGCCGAAGAGGCGTTCGCGCTTGTGCTCGACTCACTCGCCCGTCTTCCGCACCAAGACCTGCTCGACTTCGGTTGCCTCGCCGAGCTGCTCGGCCACGACCGCAAGGTCAACACGCTCGACGCCCCGGTCTCCCCGCGCGGGCACCGGGTGCTCGGCAAGCTGCCGCGGATGCCGAAGCTCGTGATCTCCGCGATCGTGCGCGAGTTCAACGGGCTCGAGGACATCCTGGCCGCCACCGACGCCGAGCTCGAGGCGGTCGACGGCGTCGGAGACATGCGCGCGAAGGACATCCGCGAGGGCCTTCGCCGCCTGCAGGAGATCAACCTCGTTGATCGTTACCTACAGACATGAAGTCAACAGTCCCGGGATAGGGAGGGAACCATTTCCGATTCAGGTTCGGAGCGCGAGATCGAGATCGAGTTCGTCAGGGAGACGGTCGAGATCGACTACGAGATCGGGGATCAGGTCGTATATCCCCACCACGGCGCCGGCAAGGTGCTGAAGAAGGAGCTCAAGACCATGCTCGGCGAGGAGCGCGAGTATCTGACGATCAAGATTTTGCACAACGACATGACGGTGATGGTTCCGACGGCGAACGCCGGTCGAGCCGGTCTGCGGCGGGTGATCGAGGAGGAGGCCGTCGAGAAGGTGCTGTCGGTGCTCCGCGACGCGGTCAGCGTGATGCCGAAGAACTGGAACCGGCGCTTCAAGCACAACCGCGACAAGATCCGCACCGGCGACGTCTACGAGCTCGCCGAGGTGGTGCGCAACCTCTCGATCCGCGAGTCGGAGAAGGGCCTCTCGACCGGTGAGAAGCAGATGTACACGCGCGCCAAGAAGATCCTCGCCTCGGAGCTGATGTACGCGCTCGAGATGGAGGAGGGCGAGGCCGAGGAGCACATCGATAGCCTGATCGAGGAGGCGCAGTCGCTGCGCGCCGACGCCGCTCCCGCCTCCGCGCCCTAGTAAGAGTCTCGTGGCCGTCGTCGGGATCGTTCCCGCCGCCGGCAACGGCGAGCGCCTTGGCGCCTCGGAGCCCAAGGCGTTCGCGCTCTGCGCGGGCCGCCCGCTGCTCGACTGGAGCGTCGACGTGCTCGCCGGCGTGTGCCAGCGAGTCGTGGTCGCGGTGCCTGCGGGTCGCGAGCACGGCCCTGATCGCGTGCGCGGCGGGCCATCGCGCTCGGCGTCCGTGCGCGCCGCGCTGCTCGTCGCACCCGAGGCGAGCACCGTGGTCATCCACGACGCGGCACGCCCGCTGCTGAGTAGGGACCTCGTCGAGCGCTGCCTGGCCGCCGTCTACGAGGGCTGGGACGGCGCCGTCGCCGCCGCCCGCATGACCGACACCGTCAAGCAGGCCGATCGCGACGGGCGCGTGCTGCGCACGCTCGAGCGCTCGTCGCTGTGGTCGATCCAGACCCCCCAGGTGTTCCGGGCCGAGGTGCTGCGCCGGGCCCTCGACGTCGACGAGGGCAGGCTCGCGGCGGCCACCGACGACGCCTCGCTCGTAGAGGATCTGGGCGGCGCCGTGCGCGTCATCGAGGCGCCGCCCGACAACCTCAAGGTCACTCGCGCCGTCGACCTCGAGCTCGCGGGCTCGCTGCTGATGGCGGCGCGCTGAGTGCTGACCGACCTGCACGTCCATCTGCGCCCCGACGAGCCGGAGGCCACTCCCGAGCGCTACTTCACGGCGGCGAACGTGGACCGCTACGCCGAGCGCGCGCAGGATGTCGGGATCGACGTGCTCGGCGTGTCCGAGCACGTGCACCGCTTCCGTCAGGCGCTCGATGTCTGGCGCCATCCGTTCTGGGAGGCGAGCGCCGTCGACGACATCGACGACTACTGCTCTTTCGTGCGCGAGGAGACCGAGCTGCGGCTCGGCATCGAGGCCGACTTCGTGCCCGGGCGCGAGGACCAGATGGCGAACCTGCTCGAGGCGCGCGAGTGGGATTACGTGCTCGGCTCGGTGCACTTCCTGCGCGACGCCGCGGTCGACATGGCGGGCGATCACGACGTCTGGCGGTCGGGCGATCCCGAGCGGGTCTGGCGCCGCTACTTCGAGACGATCGGGGAGGCGGCGCGCTCGGGGCTCTTCGACGTGATCACACACCCCGACCTCGTGAAGGTCTGGGGCGGCGAGCGTCCGCATCCCGGCGGCGATCTGCGTCGCTTCTACGATCTCGCGATGGACGGGATAGCGGACTCGGACGTCGCGGTAGAGGTGTCGACCGCTGGGCTTCGCAAGCCGGTCGGTGAGATCTACCCGGCGCCCGCGCTGCTCGAGATGTGCCTGGAGGCGGGCCGCCCGGTCGTGCTCTCCTCGGACGCGCACGTGCCAGAGCAGATCGGCTACGAGTACGAGCGGGCGGTCGAGTGGCTGTCCGCGCTCGGGGTCACCGAGATCGCCGTCTTCGAGCGCCGCGAGCGCCGCCTGGAGCCGCTCGGGTGAGTGCCCGCTCGGGCATCGGCTTCGACTCCCATCGCCTCGCCGAGGGACGGCGGCTGGTGCTCGGCGGTGTCGAGATCGAGGGCGCGGAGCGCGGTCTCGAGGGCCACTCGGACGCCGACGTGCTCACACATGCCGTGATCGACGCCCTGCTCGGGGCGGCCGGGCTGGGCGACATCGGGCAGCATTTTCCGGACACCGACGAGCGCTACCGCGACGCGGACTCGCTCGAGTTGCTGGCCCACGCTCGCGGGCTCGTCGCCCGCGACGGCTGGGCGGTCGCGTGCCTCGATGCGACGGTGGTCTGCGAGGGGCCGCGACTCGCGCCCCATCGCGAGTCGATGCGCGCGACCCTCGCCGGTCCCGCCGGGGTCGCGCCGCCGCAGGTGAACGTCAAGTTCTCGACCGGCGAGGGGATGGGCTTCGTCGGGCGCGGGGAGGGCATCGCCGCGATCGCGATCGCAACCGTCGAGCGATAGATGCGCGAGATCCGCCTCCATGACACGCTCTCGGGCGAGCTCAGGCCACTGCGCCCGCGCGACCCCGGGCGCGTCGGGATCTACGCCTGCGGTCCGACCGTCTATGCGCCGATCCACGTCGGAAACGCCCGTCCCTACGTGGTCTTCTCGCTGTTCAAGCGCCTACTCGAGCACGAGGGCTATGAGGCGACGCTCGTGATCAACATCACCGACGTCAACGACAAGATCTACGCGGCCGCGCGCGAGTCGGGCGTGCCGAGCGGGGAGGTCGCCCGCGACATGACCGCGCGCTACGTGAGCGACACCGATCGGCTTGCGCTCGGGCGCCCCGACGCGGAGCCCAAGGCGACCGCCACGATCGAGCCGATCGTCGATCTGATCGCCGCGCTGATCGAGCGCGGGCACGCCTACAGCGCGGGTGGCGACGTCTACTTCAGCGTCGCCTCGCATCTCGAGTACGGGAAGCTCTCGAACCGCCCGCTCGAGCAGATGATCCAGAGCGAGGACGACCAGGAGGGACGCTTCCGCAAGCAGGGCCCGCACGACTTCGCGCTCTGGAAGGCGCAGAAGCCGGGCGAGGACACGGCTTGGGACGCCCCTTGGGGAGCGGGGCGGCCCGGCTGGCACATCGAGTGCTCGGCGATGGCCGAGCAGATCCTCGGGCTCGACTTCGACGTCCACGGCGGCGGATCCGACCTGATCTTCCCCCACCACGAGAACGAGATCGCACAGACCGAGGCCGGGCGGGGCGCACCGCTCGCCCGCCTGTGGATGCACAACGGGATGGTCCGCTTCGAGGACGAGAAGATGTCGAAGTCGGTCGGCAACATCCGCTCGCTCGCCGGCGCGCTCGACGAGGTGGGCCGCGATGCGCTCGTCATGTACTTCGTCTCCGGGCACTACCGCCAGCCGCTCGCCTACTCGCCGGAGGCGCTTCGCGATGCCGCGCGCTCGGTCGAGCGTGTGCGCGACCTCTGCCGGCGCCTCGACCGCTCCGCGCCCGCGCCCGCCGGGCTCGAGCCGCGCGCACGGGCCTTCTTCGATGCGCTCGCAGATGACTTCAACACCCCCGCGGCCCGCGCCGAGCTGTTCGAATGGGTCGGCGAGGCGAACCGACGGCTCGACCTCGGAGAGCGCGTAGGCGTCGGCGCGCTCGACGAGATGCTCGCGCTGCTGGGGCTCGAGCGCCTGCTCGAGGCGCGCTTCGAGGAGGCGGGCGCTGACGGCGCGGAGGCGCTCCTAGCCGAGCGCGAGGCGGCCCGGGCCGCGCGCGACTTCGCCGCCGCAGATCGCAAGCGCGACGAGCTTGCGGCGCTGGGATGGGACGTTCGCGACACGCCCGAGGGGCCGCGGCTGCTGCGACGCGGGTGATCGTCTACGGGCGAAACGCCGTGCGCGAGGCTCTGAGTGGGCGCCGTCGGGTGCTGAGAGCATGGGCGACGAGCCGTGTGGCCGGCGAGCCGTGGCTGCGCGGTGCGAGCGTGGCCGTGGTCGAGCGCGGCGAGCTCGAGGCCCTGTGCGGCTCGCCCGACCACCAGGGCGTTTGCGCCGACGTCGGCCCCTACCCCTACGTGGACACCGCCGGCCTGCTTGCCCCCGAGGACGCGCTCGTCGTCTGCCTCGACCAGGTGCAGGATCCCCGCAACCTGGGTGCGATCTGTCGCGTCGCGGAGTGTGCCGGGGCCGCCGGTGTCGTCATCGCGGAGCGGCGAACGGCCGAGGTGACCCCGGTCGTGTGCCGTACCTCCGCCGGCGCGGTCGAGCACCTGCCGGTCGCGCGTGTGCGCAACGTGGCCGACTACCTCGCGATCGCAAAGGACGCCGGCGCGTGGGTCTACGGGGCGGCTCTCGAGCATGCGGTCCCCTACGAGCGCCCTGACTACCGCGGCCGCGTCGTGCTCGTGCTCGGCGGGGAGGGGTCGGGCCTGCGACCGCGCGTAGCCGCCGCCTGCGACGAGCTGATCAAGCTGCCGGTGTCGGGTCGCGTGCAGTCCCTGAACGTGTCCGCGGCCGCCGCGGCGCTCGTGTACGGGATCTTGCAGCGCCGCGGTTCGGTTGACAGCGCTCCATAACCACCTATAGTGCCCGCGCAGTAAGTCTTTAGTTGAGGTTTAGCTTCAGCAGGAATAACGGGCGCCAGGGGAGGTAAGTGCGCCACGTACGCTTAGAGGATCCGCTTTTCGGGGTCCGAAAGGAGTGCTCGTGGCTGTTTCCACATCCCGCCAGGCGTGGATGACCAACCCTCAGGTTGAGCCTGATGATCAGTACCTGATCGCGCTCGCCAAGCAGGGCCGACCCGACGCCATGGACAGGATCGTCAGGCGCTACTACGGATTCGTCAGGCTCAAGGCGTCCTCCTACTTCCTGATCGGCGGTGACTCCGACGACTTGATCCAGGAAGGGCTCGTCGGCCTCTACAAGGCCGTGCGCGACTTCCGCACGGATCGGGAGTCGAGCTTCCGCAACTTCGCCGAGCTCTGCATCACCAGACAGATCATCACCGCGGTCAAGACGGCGACGCGCAACAAGCACACGCCGCTCAACCAGTACGTCTCGTTCTCGCAGACGCCCGCGGCCTCCGGCGAGAGCGAGCCGACGCTCGACGAGGTGCTGCCGGGCTCGACCGTGCACGACCCCGTGAACCAGGTCATCTCGTCGGAGGAGCTGAAGAGCCTGGTGTCGTGCCTGACGAGCGCCCTGTCGGAGCTCGAGAGCTCGGTGCTCGCGCTCTATCTCGACGGCCACTCCTACGAGGAGGTCGCCGAGCGGCTCGATTGCGACACGAAGACGGTCGACAACGCGCTCCAGCGTGTCAAGCGGAAGGTCGGCGCTCACCTGACCTCGCGCAACGTGGCCGCCTGACCGAGCGCGTCAGCAGCGCTCGCCGCTGTGCCATCGTCTACGGCGATGGCCTCGGCGCGGACATGTCGTGCGAGCGCGTCTGCTCGCGCGGGTGCACTCGCCCTGGTGGCGGTGCTCGCGACCGGGTGTGGGCTAGGCGAGACCGACGGCACCCGTCCGAGCGTGGCCGCGGTGCCAAACGCCGAGCGGGCCCGACCCTCGGCGAAAGCCGGCGCCGCGGTGCCCGATCGCTTCGCCACCCGGCCCGGCTCCTTTGCGATCGCCCGCGTGCGCGCCGGGCGATCGATCGCGCTGCGTGCTCGCCCGGGCGGTGAGCGCTTAGAGCGAATCGGCTCGCGCACCGAGTTCGGCTCGCGTCGCTTCCTCGCGGTGGCGGCGCGCGAGGGCAGCTGGCTCGGGCTCGTCAGCGCCGAGCTCCCGAACGGTCGCCTGGGGTGGGTCGACGGCCGCTCGCGGGCGCTCACCGCGTACCGCACCGACATCTCCCTTCATGCCGACCTGTCTCGACGCCAGGTCGAGCTGCGTGAGGGTCGGCGCGTCGTGCGCCGCTTCGACGTAGGGATCGGGCGGGCCGGCTATCCGACTCCCACCGGGCGCTTCGCGGTGACCGACAAGCTGAGCGGGCGGGCCTACGGCGGGACCTACGGCTGCTGCATCCTCGCCCTGTCGGGGCACCAGGTGAAGCTCCCGCCAGGCTGGCCGGGGGGCGACCGCCTCGCGCTGCACGGTACGCGCGACCAGGGCAGCATCGGCAACGCCGCCTCGACCGGCTGCCTGCGCGGAAGCGACCGCAACCTGCGTGCCCTCCTGCGCGGCGTGCCGCTCGGTGCCCCGATGTTCATCCGCCGCTGAGCGCCGAGTCGTTGCGGGCGCTGACCGCGACGAACCAGCTCCCGCTGAACAAGGTCGTCCCGCCGCCGAGCTCCTCGGCCAGCACCGCGGGCGAGAAGTAGCGCTTGTAGACGACGTGGCGCGAGCCGTCGAGCAGCTTGCGCGGCTGCCACTGCTCGGCGTCCACGCCTTCGTGTAGCGCCGCGTCGATCACTACGAGCTCCGCCGCCACGCGCCGCGCCTCGGCGAGGAACTTCGCTCGCTCGGGTGGCTCGAGGTGGCCGTAGAAGTGGGCGGTGAAGACGCGATCGAACGACTCGTCCTCGAACGGCAGCGCCAGCGCGTCGGCCTGGCGGAGCTCGGCCAGGGGGGCTCGCTCGGCGGCGACCCGGAGCATCGACGGGCTATGGTCGAGCGCGACGACCTCTCCATGCAGGTGGCGTGTCAGGAACCCGGTGCCACAAGCGACGTCGAGCGTGCGCCCGGGCGACAGCCCGCCGACGAAACGGGTCAGGCGAGCCACCTCCTCGTGCCATCCTGGCCGCTCGATCGAGGCGTGCATGCCCGTGCCGTGGTACCAGTCGTCGTACTCGGGCGCGCGCTGGTCGTAGTAGGCCTTCACGCCCGCCAACCTCGCATCGCTACGCGGGCCGCTACCAGTTCTCCATCGACTCTCTCAGGATCCCGGCGAGCTCGTTGGGCCCGGCCTCGCGCGGGGCGATCACGAGCAGGCGCCGCTGCTTGAGCGCGCCCTCCACCAGCGGCTCGATGTCCTGCTCGCCGTAGCCGAGCGCGCGGATGCCGCTCGGCGCGCCGACGTCGCGCATCAGGTCGAGCAGGACGGCGGGCAGTGTGCCCTCGTCGGCATTCGGGAGCTCGCGCCCAGCGAGCAGCTCGGCGGCGCGGCGGTGCTTGTCGGGATCGGCCGGGTAGGTGAAGCGGAAAGCGGCCGGCGAGGTGACGATCACGGACTGGCCGTGCGGCACGAAGGGATGGTCGGCCTCATAGCCGGCCGGCGTGTACTCGTGCTTGAGCGCGGCGATCGGGTAGGCGCAGGCGTGCGGTATGTGCACCCCGGCCGAGCCGAAGCCGATCCCGGCGAGGGTCGCGGCGAGCATCATCGCCCCGCGCGCCTCGACGTCGTCTGAGTCCGCGACGGCGCGGCGGAGGTAGCGGCCCCCGTACTCGAGCGCCTTCGCCGCCCAGATGTCCGACACCGGGTTGGCGCCCTGGTAGGGCGGGCGATCGTCCGGGGATTCAGGCGCCGGGCGCGCGTCGTACGGGCGCGAGAGGAACGACTCGACCGCGTGGCAGACCACGTCGAGCCCGGCCGAGGCGGTCACAGCCGCCGGCAGCGACCGCGTCAGCTCCGGATCGACGATCCCCTGGTGCGGGCGCAGGTAGCGGTGCGAGATGCCGGTCTTGACACGCTCCTCCGGCACGTCGAGGATCGCCACCGTCGTGGCCTCGGAGCCCGTGCCGGCGGTCGTCGGGACGGCCACCAACGGCTTCAGCGGCCCCGGCGGCTTGCGGCCCTCGCCCACCGGCGCGTTCACGTAGTCGAGGATCGCCGCCGGGTGCGTGGCGATCAGCGCGGCGACCTTCGCCGTGTCGAGGCTCGTGCCGCCGCCGACCCCGACGAAGCCGTCGAAATCGCCGTCGAGCGCGAAGTCGGCGGCCTCCTGGAACGACTCGAGCGTCGGCTCGACGCGCGCGCGCCCGAACAGCTCGCATTCGATCCCCTCGCGCTCGACGAGCGCGTGCATGCGCTCGGCTATGCCCGCTTCGATCACGCCGCGATCGGAGATCATCATCACGCGCTTGGCGCCGAGGCGGGCGAGCTCCCAGCCGATCTCGTTCGAGGCGCCGGCCCCGAACTTGATCGGCGTGGCCTCGAGCGTGAAGACGCTCTCGTTCGTCACGCGAGCGCGATCGGGCGCTGCACGGTGGCGGCCACGTTGCCGACGATCTTGTTCGGCGTCAGAACGTAGGCGAACTTGTACACGCGGTCGCGCGCGAGCCGCTCGAGGTTGTTGAACTCGAGGATGTGCACGCCCTGCTGCACCAGCAGGTAGACGTGGACGGGGTTGAAGCTCGTGCCGATGCCCGGAAGCTGCTCCTTGGGCGGAGTCACCTCGAGTCCGCTGGTGTCGCTTCCGACCATGAGCGCGCCGCGCTGCTCGACCAGGTAGCGGGCCGCCGAGACCGAGATGCCGGCGGAGTCCGAGCGCTTGAGCAGCGTGTGGTTGCGACCGACGCCGCCGCCGCGCAGCCACGATGCCGCGGTGCCGGTGCGGATCAGAACCACGTCGAGCACGTCGATCTCGACGTTCTGGGCGGCGAGCGTGCGGCGGATCAGGTCCGGGCCGATCGCGTACCCGGCCGGCAGCGGGTCCTTGCCGACGAAGCCCGCCACGTCCACGAGCGTGGCCGGCGCCACGATCGGGGGGATCGTCTCGACGCCACACTTCAGCACGCCGCGGTCGCCGACGATGTCGGCTGCCTTGAAGCTGTTGTAGGCGTGGTTGTCGCGGCCCTGATAGATGTGCGCGAGCCCGTCGATCTGCGTGGCGACGTTGTCCGAGATCGAGTTGAGGCAGCTCGCGTAGCTCGTGCGCGAGCTGTTCCCCGTCGTGATCTCGGGGCGGTCGCCCTCCGCGAACTGCCCGTCGGGCGAGCGGAAGGTCGTGATCTCGCCGCGCGCGTGCCCGGCGAACTTGAACGACGAGCGGTCGTATGCGAGGCCGAGGTCGTAGACCCGCCCACGCGCGAGGCGGAGCGCCTTGGCGGCGAGCTCCGGGCCCAGCTCGTTGAGCGCGCCGACCTCGTCGTCGCGGCCCCAGACCCAGCCCCAGCCGCGCCCCTCGCGCCACTGCTTGACGGGCACCCCGGCCGCCTGCGCGCCTGCCCTCTCGGCAGTCAGCAGCCCGAGCCCCGTGGCGCCGATCCCGCCGGCGGCCGCGGCCCCGAACAGCCCGCGGCGGCTGAGGCCATCGAGCCCTGCCTGTGTCTCCACGTCCATCATTTCCCTCCTCGTGTCGGTTGCGGTCGAGCTATCGACCGTACGAGATGCGGTAGATCACCCCGTTCGAGTCGTCTCCCAGCAGCAGCGAGCCGTCTGGCATCTGCAGCAGCCCGGCCAGGCGGCCGTACTGCTTCGTCCCATCGCGGCTGAGGAAGCCTTTGTGCGGATGAAGCGCGCGCAGCCTACATCAAGCGTGAGCGCTCAGAGCGGCATCGAGATGAACGGCGAGGAGTAGCCCTCGACCTCGACGAGCGTACGCTCGACCTGCTCGGCGGACAGGCCGCCACGGCGCCGCTCGGCCGCGAGCATCATCGGCATCAGGCCGACGTCGCCGACCATCGCGATGCTCGTGATCGCGGGGTGCGCGAGCACGAAGGCGACTGCGGCGTCGATGTGCTCCTGGTGGTCGAAGGGCTCGTACCAGGTGGCGTAGCGCTGGTCCGCACCCGCGGGCCAGTTGCGCCGCGACACCGTCTTGATGGTCATCAGGCCCGCGTCCTGGCGGCCGATCTCCTCCACCAGCGCGTCGAAGGCGGCGCTGAAGGCCTCGTCGCAGGAGAGGGCGAAGTTCCACGGCGTAAGCACCGTGTCGAACGGAAAGCGGCGCAGCGCCTCGAGGTGGGTCGCGGGCGCCGCATGGCCGTGGCCCGTGATGCCGATCGCCCCGACGAGACCCTGCTCGCGGGCCTCGATCGCCGCCTCGAGCGCGCCATCCGCTGCGGTTGCGAGGTCGAGCTGGTCGAGGTCTCCGACCTCGTGCAGCTGGAGCAGGTCGACCCGCTCCACGCCGAGGCGCTCGAGCGAGCGCTCGATGCTGCGCTTGGCGTCGTCGCGGCCGCGATCGCCGGTCTTCGTGGACAGGAAGATCTCGTCGCGGATGCGCGGCATCCACGGCGCCAGGCGCAGCTCTGAGTCGCCGTAGGCGGCGGCGGTGTCGAAGTGGTTGACGCCCGCCGCGAGGGCCGCGGCTATCGAGCTGTCGGCCGCGTCCTGGGTGACCTCGCCGAGCGCGGCGCCGCCGTAGACGAGGACGGAGTCGAGCTGCTCGAGCCTGCCGAGGCGGCGGCGCTCCATCGTGGCGCCTACATCCTGACGACGGTCTTCAGGCTCCCGGCCGGTCCCTGCTTGAGCGTCGAGAAGGCATGCGCCACGTCGGTCAGCTCGAACTGCTCGAACAGGTCGGGCGAGGGCTCGACGCCACCGCCGGCGAGGATCGCCATCGCCTCGTGGAAGTCGTCGCGCTCGTACATCTGCACGCCGACCAGCGACCGCTCGCCGCGCTGGAGCGTGACGCCGTCCACGGCGAGCTCCTCCGGCGCGATCCCGACCAGCACCGCGCGGCCGCCCTTGCAGGTCGAGGCGAGCGCCTGTGCGGCGGTCGCGCCCGAGCCGACGCACTCGAAGGCCACGTCGACTCCCTCGGGCCGCATCGCCTCGCGGATGTAGTCCGTGAGCTCGACGGCGCTCGAGTTGACTGTCTCGCCGGCGCCGAGGCGGCGGGCGAGCTCGAGCCGCTGGTCGGAGAGGTCGGCGAGCACGATCTCCTCGACGCCGCGGTGGCGTAGCGCGAGGGCGGTGAAGACCCCGATCGGGCCCGCCCCGATGATCAGCACCTGGTCTCCCGCCACGGCCGCGCCCCGGCGGGCGGCGTGGACGCCCACGGTGAGCGGCTCGATCAGCACCCGCAGCTCGGCCGGGATGGCCGGATCGACCGCGAGCAGGTTGTCGCTCGGCACGGGCACGAGCTCCGACAGCCCGCCCTGGAGCTGCCCGCCGACGAAGACCATCTGCTCGCACAGGTAGGGCAGCTCGCGCAGGCAGTTGTAGCAGTGCCCGCAGCCGATCGGGGGAACGATCGTTACGAGCGCCCCATGCTCGAGCGCCGGGCCGTCCGGGACCCCCGAGCCGACCTCCTCGACCGTCCCGAAGAACTCGTGGCCCATGACGAGCGGCGGCTTCAGCACCGGATGCTTGCCCGAGTACATCTTGAGGTCGGACCCGCAGATCCCGCACTCGGAGACCTTCACGAGCACCTCGCCGTCGCCGGGGTCGACCGGGCGCTCCTCGATCTCGAGCGTCTCCGGCGCGGTGAGCACAGCGACCTTCGCGTTCATGGGCCTCCCCTCCGAGCGCCGCGGGATGCAGCGCGGCGGATCCTAGTACCTGGATGCGAGCCGCGAGGCGATCGAAGCCGACACGAATCGGGATCAGGCCGTGTCGCGAGCGCGAGCCCTCTCGAGGCCGTCGAGGATCAGATCGAGGCCGAACTCGAACTCGTTGCCGTAGTCGTAGCCGGGCTGGAGGACGTGCTCGATCGCCAGCTCGGTGAGGTGGGGGTACTCGTCGGCGGGGGACTGCGCCAGGATCATCTGAATCACGTCCGCTGTCTCCTCCGCCGTGTCGAACGGCAGGCTCGCCTCCTGTAGCGCGAAGCCATAGATGTAGCTGTCGAGGGCGGAGTACGCGTGCGCGGCCATCTCGATCGAGAAGCCTCCCCCCCGGAGGCTTCCGACCACGGCGTCGTGGTGTCGCAGCGTTGCGGGGCCGGGTGAGGTCCGCGACTCCATCAGACCGATCGCCCAGGGATGGCGCGACAGAGCCGTGCGGGCCGAGACCGCCCGCTCCCGCATCGCCGTCTTCCAGTCGGCTGCGCCGGAGGGCAGGTCGATCTCGCTGAAGACGGCGTCGACCATGCCGTCGAGTAGGTCGTCCTTGTTGGCCACGTGGTTATACAGCGACATCGCCTCGACGCCGACCACCTCGCCGAGCTTCCGCATTGTGAGCGACTCGAGCCCGCTGTCGCCGGCGAGGGCGACGGCGGCGCGCACCACCCGTTCCCGGTTCAGTCGGACGCGGGGCTTTGCGCGCGGGCTGGTCGGTGGCGTCATTTGAATCCTCCTGCTGCTCGACTTGACAAGCTTACGCTGTACGGCTATACCTTACACCGTAAGCTCACGACCTTCGGGGAGGCGTGATGACGACGACCAGCACAACCGCTCAGCGCAAGCCGCACGACGCCGCGACGCGATCACCGCGCAAGCACACCGGGTGGGTGCTGGCACGCGGTCCGCGGCGGACGCCTGGCAACGAGAGAGCCTCGATGCTGCACGCCGGACCGGGCGATCAGTCGATACGCAGAGCGGCCGTCATAGAGGGATTTGCGCTGCTCGCAATGACCGCCTTGTCCGTCTATGCGTTCGTGGTCGTGATCGGCGGTCTCATCGTCGACGGCGACGCCGCGAGAACCGCGGGCAACATCGCGGACGCCGAGGGCCGCTTTCGAATCGGGGTCGCCTGCTTCGCCCTCGTCGCCGTCCTCGATGTCGTTATCGCCTGGGCGCTGCGGGTGCTGTTCGCGCCAGTGAGCGATACCGTCGCCAGCCTCGCCGCCGCGCTTCGTGTCGCGTACGCCGCGGTGCTCCTGGTTGCGACCGGACACCTCGTCATCGCGTCGCAGCTCCTCACCGGTCCGGAGGGTCGTGCGGGGTTCACGACTCGGGAGCTCCAGGCACAGGGGCTCCTGCAGATCGATGCCTTCAACGCCGTCTGGCAAGCCGGCCTCGTGCTGTTCGGGTTCCATCTCCTGCTGCTCGCCTATCTGGTGATCCGGTCGAGCTACGTCCCCACGTGGCTGGGGATCCTGCTCGTGCCGGCAGGACTCGGATACATCATCGACAGCTTCGGCCTGATCCTCGTGCGCGACTACTCCTTCAGCGTCGCAGCGTTCACCTTCGTCGGCGAGGCGCTCCTGATGCTGTGGCTGCTCGTGCGGGGCAGGCGCATCCGCCTGCGAGACGATTCCCGGCCTAGCAGCGATCCTCGCCCGCAGCTACTGGCGAACGGAGCGACACGATGACGAGCGACCAGCACGACCGCCCCGCCCAAGCGGCCCGCGTGACCGCCGCTGCGCAGACGATGAAGGCGATCGTCCAGGACGAATACGGCGAGGCCGACGACGTCCTGCGACTCGAGCAGATCGACAAGCCCGAGATCGGAGCTGACGAGGTGCTGGTCCGCGTGCATGCGGCCGGCGTGGACCGGGGCGTCTGGCATCTGATGACCGGGCTGCCCTACCCGATACGCATCGCCGGCTACGGGCTG
>JACCXP010000181.1 GCA_013696905.1 Thermoleophilaceae bacterium | reverse complement strand
ACGTCGCCAGGCTGGAGCAGTCCCTCGCGGTAGACGGAGTTGCCCCACAGGCCTGCCATGCAGTCGGCCTGCAGCTCGAACGGCTTGGTGCCCAGCTGCGGGCGCAGCGTGTAGAAACCGAGCTCCTGCTGCACGTTGTGGGCGTACTCGTGCGCGACCACGTACGCGAGCCCGAAGTCGCCCACGGCGCGCGCCTGCCCCGATCGCTGACCCGGGAAGTCGTCCGAGATGCCCTGCCACAGGTCGCTGGCGAACTTCTCGGCGACGTAGATCGTGTCGTCGGCGGGACAGTAGAAGGCCGCGTCGTCCCCGGCGACGACGCGGCAGGCGGTACGCACGGCACGCCCGCGGGGAACCCATACGTAGGAGACGCTCGGTGCCTCGAGCTCGGCCACCGCGAGCGTGCGCGTCCAGTAGGCGTCGACGCTCTGCACGACCTCGGTCAGGTAGGCATCGACTCTCGACGTCTCGGCGCGGCCGCGGGCTGCCGGGGGGCGAGTCTCGGGCGTCGCCCGCGGCACGGACTGACGTATGTCCTCGAGCACGTCGCGGACGTGCCGGGTGAGCTGGTCACGCGCGCGTTCGCCGCGCCCGCGGATCCGCTCACCCCGCTCGCGGATGCTCTCGGCGCGCTGCCGCACCTGCTCGCCGCGCGCGCGGGCCTCCCGTGCGAGACGCTCCGTGTCCTCGCCACATCCGGACGCGACGGGGACGCACGCCAGAGCAACCAGGGCGACGAGGATCCGAGCCACTCGGCCGCGGCAGTCCGGCCTAGAAGAGCTGGATGACCCCAAGGAAGACGAGCAGCAGCAGCGTCCCGACGACGGAGATGAGAATCGAGGTCAGGCAGCCGAGGCGGTTCGAGAAGAAGAACATCTACTTGAGCAACCGATGGACCGCGCCGGCCGTGACGGCGCCCAGCCCGACCACCGCCCCGCAGGGGATCGGCAGGCAACAGCCGCTCACGTGCACCTGTCCACGGCCGCGCGGGCGGCGGGCCATGTACGGCGACCGCCCGTAGCCACGACGGCGACGGCCGCGGTTGAGGACGCGAGCGAGGAGGTACCCGCTGACCAGCCGTTGGAGCAAGCCCATCGCGCCGAGCCTAGAGCCTCTGCTCCGGCGTCAGGCAGGCTGCCGTGTCGCGCGCGATCACGAGCTCCTCGTCGACCGGGATCACGTGCGCCCCGATCCGTGAGCCGTGCGCGTGTATGGGCGCTTCGACGCCGCGCGCCGCGGCGTTGCGATGCGCGTCGAGCTCCAGGCCGCACCACTCCATCCCCGCGCACACGCGCTCCCTGACCGCGACGGCGTTCTCGCCGATGCCGCCTCCGAAGACGACCGCGTCCGCGCCTCCCAATGCGGCAAGGTATGAGCCGACGTACTTGCGCACGCGATAGCAGTACATATCGACGGCGAGCGCGGCGCGAGCGTCGCCGGCCTGCTCCGCCTCGAGCAGCTCACGCATGTCGCCCGAGCGGCCCGAGACTCCGAGCAGTCCGGAGCGCCGGTTCAGCACCGCCTCGGCCTCCCCCACGTCGAACCCCTCACGCTCGGCGATGAAGCCCGCGAGCGACGGATCGACGTCGCCCGAGCGCGTTCCCATCATCAGCCCCTCGAGCGGAGTGAGCCCCATCGACGTGTCGACCGAGCGCCCGCGCTCGATCGCCGTCGCCGAGCAGCCGTTCCCGAGCTGGAGCGTCACGAGCGTCACCTCCTCGACCGGACGGCCCGCGAGCGACGCGTAGCGCTCGCACATGTTGCGGTGGGCGAGGCCGTGGAAGCCGTAGCGGCGGATGCGGTGGCGCCCAGCGAGCTCGGGGTCGATCGCGTAGCGGCCGGCACGGTCGGGGAGCGTGCGATGGAAGGCGGTGTCGAAGGTCGCGACCGACGACACTCGCTCCCCGAGCTCGGCCCGGATCGCGCGGATCGCGGTGAGCGCGGGACCGTTGTGAAGCGGGGCGAGACTCGACAGCTCGTCGATCCCGGCGAGCACGTCGTCGTCGATGACGGTCGGCGCCCGGAACCGCTCCCCCCCGTGGACGACGCGGTGCCCGACGGCGTCGACGCCGCCCGCACGCAACAGGCCGCCCTCCTCGAGCCAGGCGAGCACCGCGGCGGTGGCCTCGGCGTGATCGGTGGCCTCGATCGGCGACTCCGACGGCTCGGCCGCGCCGGCCTCGACCGCGAGCGCGGAGTCGGCGCCGATCCGCTTCACGATCCCTCCCCCGAGCCGCCGCTCGCCGTCCCCGAGTGCCAGCAGCCGGAACTTGAGCGTCGAGCTGCCGCAGTTGATCGCGAGGACGTTCACGCCTACAAGCCGGAGATCCCGTCGAAGAGCAGCTTGCAGGCCCCGATCACGAGCACCGCGAGGAAGGCCGTGCGCAGGGTCGATTGGCTGAGCCGCGTCGACAGCCGCGCGCCCACCACCGCCGCGACCATCCCGCCCGGCACCGCGGCGAGCAGCACGTCGCCGACGACGTTCCCGAGCGCGAGGTGGGCAACCACTCCCGAGGCGGCCGTGACGACGACGCCGAAGAGGTCGGTTCCGATCGCGACGGTCAGCGGGATCGCGAGCACCAGCACGAGCATCGGCACCATCAGGAAGCCGCCGCCCGTGCCGAGCAGCCCCGACGTAAAGCCGACGAGCGCCCCGACGCCTGCGGACTTGCGCAGGTCGACGACGTAGCGAAGCGGCTCCGCGCGGCCGGGCACCGAGCGCTCGCGCTCGTAGCGCAGGCGCAGGCCGCGCTCCTTCGCGGTACCGGCCGGCACCGCGCGCGGCGGTGCGTCCTCCGGGTCAGGGCCGAGGTAGAACCAGACCGCCACCGCGACCAGGATCGCGGCGAAGACGAACGACAGCAGCACTTCGTCGGTTGCGTCGCCGACGCGCGCCCCGACCTGGGCGAAGAGCGCGCCAGCGAGGACCAGCGAGCCGGCGAGCAGCGGGTCCGCGGTCGACTGGCGGAAGTGGCGCAGCCCGCCGGCGAGCGCCACGATCGCGATGAACGCGAGGCTCGTGCCGATCGCCTGGTGGAGCGGCACGTCGAGCAGCGTCAGCAGCGGCACCAGGATGAAGCCGCCGCCGACTCCGAGCGTGCCGGAGAGCAGTCCCGTCGCGATTCCGACGGCGACGAAGCCGGCCGCCTCGAGCGTGCTGTCGATCACCGCGGCGGCGGTGCCTGCGGGCCCGGTCCCCAGACCTCCTCCGGCGACCAGTCGACGACGCTCGCCATGTCGAGGCCGCTCACCCCCCAACCGCCCTCGCCACGCTCGCGCGCGGCGCGTGCGGCCATCGTCGCGTCGTCGGCCGGCAGGTCGTACGCCGAGAGCACCGGCTTGACCGGCCGAAAGAGCCAGATCGGGCGGCGCAGCTCGCCGTCGGCGGGGCGGGTCAGGGTCAGCCAGCGGCGGTAGGCATCGCGCGCTCGCGCGTGGTCGACGTGGATGTCGGCGTAGCGGTCGCCCTCGCGGGCCGGGCCGACGCGCACCTTCTGGTGCCAGCAGTGCATGCCGCTGACGGGGTCGGGGTGCACGGGGAAGGTGATGTTCTGGTGGACTCCGGCGTCGGACCACCAGACGCGCTCCGAGCTCGGGTCCTCGGACTGCCACGGCTCGACGCCGTGCAGCTGGCGAAAAGACACCGTGTCGCCGACCTCCGCCATGTCCACGAGCGCGGAGGACCAGCGCTCGTTGCCCTTGTCCTCCTTGAGCCGCCAGCGGCCCATGTGGTGGGAGGCCGCGACGATCCCGGGCCGGATGCCCTCGGTCACGAGCGCCTTGATCACGAACCAGCCGATCTCCGTCTCGACACGCGCGAGGCCGCCGGTCTCGAGCCCGATCCGCTCGGCGTCCTCGGGGCAGACCAGCAGCGGGTGGGTGTGCGAGAGCTCGTTGAGGTACTTGGCGTTGCCCGAGCGCGAGTGGATCAGCGTCGGCAGCCGGTAGGTCGGCAGCAGCACGTACTCGCCGCGCTCGTGGTCGATCAATGACGGGTGCACGTGGCTGCGCGCGTACGAGGGCACAGCGAACTCGGGCCAGCCCCACTCGGCGAGCGTCTCCGAGTAGAGCTCGAGCTTGCGCGAGCGCGTGTTGAAGCCCTGCCGCGGCGTGCCCTCGACGACCGTCGCGACCGTGTCCGGGCGCCCGGTCAGCGGCAGATGGCCCGGGTCGAACGAGCGCGTCGTCAAAGTGGCCTCGTGCCCGAGGACGTCGGTCTCGCCCGGGTCCTCGACCTCGGTCTCGTGCTGGGAGTACTCGTCGCGCGAGATCTCGACCGCGCCGTAGCGGCGCATGTAGCCAAGCGGGTCGAGCCCCTCGGCCGCCGCCTTCTCCGGCAGCCCCGGCACGGAGTTCTCGAACATCCAGCGGTAGTACTCCTCGAGGCGGATCTTCTCGCCGGGCCGGTAGGGCGACTCGTAGTACTGGCG
>JACCXP010000175.1 GCA_013696905.1 Thermoleophilaceae bacterium | reverse complement strand
GTCAGGAACTCGATATAGCGATCCCCCGACAGCGCCACCTGCTCGAACAGCCCCTTCGACTCGTCCGCGCGGCTGGTCGCGAAGAACTCCTCCCCCACCTGCTCGCGGATCTTCGCGATCTCCTCGGCCTCGACGCGGCGCACGAGCTCCGGCGTGACCTGCTGGCCGTCCGCGAGGCGAACGTCGTGGCGGATCCACTGCCAGACCTGCGAGCGCGCGATCTCGGCCGTCGCCGCGTCCTCCATCAGGTTGGAGATCGGGGCCGCGCCGTTCCCTCGCAGCCACGAGGAGATGTACTGGATGCCGACGTTGACGTTCGAGCGCAGGCCCTTCTCGGTCACTTCGCCGGGCGTGGCGCCGACGGCGAGCAGGTCGGCCGCGGCGACCTCGACGTCCTCGCGCCCCTTGTCGATCTGGTGCGCGCGCTCGCCGAGGACCTTCTCGAACTCCCCGCGGGCGGTCGCGACGGAGTCGGGGTGGGCGACCCAGGTGCCGTCGAAGCCGTCCGTGGCCTCGCGCTCCTTGTCGGCCCGGACCGCCTCGAAGGCGCGTTCGTTGACCTCCGGATCCTTGCGCGAGGGTATGAACGCCGACATGCCACCCATCGCGTGCGCGCCGCGGCGATGGCAGGTCTTCACGAGCAGCAGCGTGTAGGCGCGCATGAACGGCACGGTCATCGTGATCGCCGAGCGGTCGGGGGTCAGGAAGCCCGGATCGTCGCGGAACTTCTTGATCGCCGAGAAGATGTAGTCCCAGCGGCCGGCGTTCAGGCCTGCCGAGTGGTCGCGCAGCTCGTAGAGGATCTCGTCCATCTCGAACGCCGCCAGGATCGTCTCGATCAGCACCGTCGCCTTGATCGTCCCCTGCGGGACGCCGAGCGCTTCCTGTGCGTGGACGAAGACGTCGTTCCACAGCCGCGCCTCGAGGTGCGACTCCAGCTTCGGCAGGTAGAAGTAGGGACCCGAGCCCTTCTCGATCAGGCGCTTGGCGTTGTGGAAGAAGAAGAGGCCGAAGTCGAACAGCGCGCCCGCGATCGGCTCGCCGTCGACCAGCACGTGCTTCTCGAGCAGGTGCCAACCGCGCGGTCGCACGAGCAGCGTGGCCGTCCGCTCGTTCAGACGCCGGACACCGGCGTCGTCCTCGAACTCGATCGTGCGCTCGATCGCGTCGATCAGGTTCACCTGGCCTCGCACCATGTTGCTCCAGGTCGGCGAGTTGGCGTCCTCGAAGTCGCTCATGTAGCCGTCGGCGCCCGAATTGAGCGCGTTGATGACCATCTTGCGGTTGGTCGGCCCGGTGATCTCGACCCAGCGCCGCTGCATGTCCGCCGGCACGGGCGCCACGCGCCAGTCGCCCTCGCGCACGTCGCGCGTATCGGGCAGGAAGTCCGGCAGCTTGCCCGACTCGAGCTCGGCCTCGCGCTCGCGGCGCCGCCTCAGCAGCTCGATGCGGGCGCCGTTGAAGCGTCGCTGGAGCCCCGCCACGAACTCGAGCGCCGCGGGCGTCAGGACTTCATCGAAGCGGTCCTCGCTCATGCCATGGATCTCCACGCCTTCGACCTCGCCAATCGTCATTCAGTAGCCTCCCCGACCGCTAGCTGGATTGCTGATGCTAGTGGTAAGGAGCTAGCGCGCGAGGCCGAGCGGGTCGCTCGCGCCCCCCGAGATCGACATGTCGAGCAGCTCGATCGGATGGAAGGTCGGCAGCGGCCGCCCCATCTCCTCGAGCGTCGCCGAGATCTGCAGCGTGCAGCCCGGGTTGGCCGCGGCGATCGCCTCGGCGTTCGTGGCGAGCAGGTTCGCGGCCTTGCGCCGGCCGAGCTCCGCCGCCGGCTCAGGATTGATGATGTTGTAGACGCCGGCCGAGCCGCAGCAGATCTCCCATTCCGCCGGCTCGAGCACCTCGAGCCCAGGGATGTCGCCGAGCAGCTTGCGCGGCTGGCTGCGCACCTGCTGCGCGTGTGCCAGGTGACAGGCGTCGTGGTAGGCGAGCCTCATGTTGACGGGGTGGCGCTTCGCGATCGGCTCGAACTCCGTCAGCAGCTCACTCACGTCGCGCACCTTGGCGGCGAACGCCTGCGCGCGCTCCGACCATTCGGGGTCGTCGCGGAAGATGTGCGGGTAGTCCTTCATGCCCGAGCCGCAGCCGGCGGCGTTGACCGCGACGAGGTCGCAGCCCTCGAAGGCCACGATCGTCTCCTTGGCGAGCTCGATCGCCGGCTCGTCGAAGCCCGTGTGCTGCATCAGCGAGCCGCAGCAGCGTGGCGCCGAGGGGATCTCGAGCTCGAAGCCCTCAGCGTGCAACACGCGCGCGGTGGCGACGTTGACGTCGCCGAAGTAGACGCGCTGCACGCAGCCCTGGAGCACGCCGATGCGCGCGCGTGGATTGCCGTCGCGCGCCGGCACGTGGGCGGGAAGGCGCTTGAAGGAGTCCCTGAGCGCGACGTCTGGAGCCAGCTGCTCGAGCATCTTCAGGCGGGGGAACATGCTCAGCATGCCGCTTCGCTCGACGACGCGGTCGAGCCCCAGGCGCTTGTAGAGGCGCAGCCCAGGTGCCAACGCGCGGATCCGCCCAGGGTGTGGAAAAGTCTCGAACAGCAGCCGGCGGACCGCCCTCTCCTGCATCGAGCGCGGGTAGTTGCGCTCGATCTGCGCACGCGTGTCGATCAGCAGCTTGTCGTACTGGACCCCCGAGGGACAGGCGGTCACACAGGCCATGCAGCCGAGGCACTGGTCGACGTGCTTGACCATCGTGGCCGTCAGCTCCTTGCCCTCCTCGTGCCCCGACTTCATGATCACGATCCGCCCCCGCGGCGAGTCCATCTCCTCGTTCCAGAGCGTGTAGGTCGGGCAGGTGGGAAGGCAGAAGCCGCAGTGGACGCAGTCGTCGATCAGCTCGATCGGCGGTGGGCGGATCTCGTCGTAGGCCCCGCGCCCGGGCCTGAGCTCGTTCCCCCCGCCTGGATCGGGAGGGCCGGCCGCGCCCATGCCCTCGAAGGTCTGCTCGGTCGCCATCAGATCCCTCCCACGAAGACGCCAGGGTTGCAGATCCCCTGCGGGTCGAAGCGCTGCTTGACGCGGCGCATCAGCGCGAGCTGTGCGTCGGGCTCGACGCCCCACGGATCGAGGCTCTCGCGCAGCTCGCGCGGCGCGTCGAGGACTACGCCGGAGAGCGGGGCGAGCTCGCGCCGGATCTCGCCGACGGCGGCCGCGGCGTCGGTCGGCGAGCGGTCCTCGAGCTTCAGCCAGGAGAGGCCCGCCGCCACGCGGCCGACCACCGCCGCTCGCTGTCGCTCGGCGGCTGCGAGGACGCGCGGCAGGTCGCCCTGGAGTGCGGAGACCTTCACCACCGTTCCCGTCACCGAGCGCTGTCCGAGGCGCTGGTCGCCCCATACCGCGGCGTCGTCCTCCTCGAGCGACACGTCGAGCCCGGTCTGCTCGAACCCCTCTCGCACCTCGCTCGCGAGCTCTCCGGCCGCTGCGCCGCCGAAGCGCGCGAGCAGGCGCCCGTCGCCCTTGTGCCAGCCCACGTCGAGCGAGGTCAGCTCGATGCGCGCGTGCGCGATCGCAGACGCCGCCCGGGCGAGCTGGTCGGGATCGCTCGTGGCGCCGACGAGCGTCGCGGTGTGCTCGGGTCGCGGGTGCAGGCGCATCGAGACCTCGACGATCAGCCCGAGCGTGCCGAACGACCCGGTGAACAGCTTGGCGAGGTCGTAGCCCGCGACGTTCTTGATCACCTTGCCGCCGGCGTTCGCGACCGACCCGTCGGAGAGCGCCACACGGATGCCGATTATCAGGTCGCGCGCGGCGTTGTAGCGGTGGCGCAGCGGCCCCGAGTCGCCGGTCGCGATCACGCCGCCGATGGTGGCGCCGGTGTCCTCCCCGAGCGGCGGGTCGAGCGCCAGCATCTGCCCGTTGCGCTCGAACTCGGCCTGCGCCTCGGCGAGCGGCATCCCGGGCTCGACGATCACCGTCAGGTCGCCCTCGTTGTACTCGATCACCCGCCGCAGCCCGGAGGTCGCGAGCTCGACGTCCGGCTCCGCTGTGGCCCGCCCCCAGGCGAGCTTGGTGGCGCCGCCGACCGGGCGCACGCGCGAGCCCGCCTCGCCGGCTCTGCGCATGATCTCGGCCGCCTCGGCCTGGCTCGTCGGGGCCTCGCGCTGGGCGCTCGCCGTGGCCATCGCTAGAAGCGCTCGGCCAGGCCGGCCGCCTCGAGCGGATGCTGGCGGTACTCGCCCGGCACCTCGCCGCAGAGGCGCGGCGTCGGCATCAGCTTGCCCGGATTGGCGAGCCCCTCCGGGTCGAAGGCGCAGCGCAGGCGCTGGAAGGCCGCGAGGTCGGCCTCCTCGAACTGCTTCGGCATGTGCTTCTTCTTGTCGACCCCGACGCCATGCTCGCCGGTGATCGAGCCGCCGGCGTCGAGGCACGCGTCGAGGATCTTGGTCGAGAGCTCCTCGGCGCGCTCCACGTCGCCCGGCGTCGCCGAGTCGTAGGCGATCAGCGGGTGCAGGTTGCCGTCGCCGGCGTGGAAGACGTTCGCGACCCGCAGCCCGGCCTCGTCGGCCATCTCGGCGATCCGCGTCAGCACGGGCGCGAGCTGCGTGCGGGGGATCACCCCGTCCTGGACGAAGTAGTTCGGCGCCACGCGACCCATCGCCGCGAAGGCGGCCTTGCGCGCCTTCCACATCAGCTCGCGCTCGGCCGCGTCCTTGGCCACGCGGATCTCGCCGGCGCCGTTTCGCTCGCAGATCGTCGAGATGTCGTCGAAGCGAGCCTCGACCTCCTTCTCGGAGCCGTCGAGCTCGACCGTGAGGGCGGCGCCGGCGTCGGTCGGATAGCCGACGTGGGTTGCCTGCTCACAGGCCTGGATCGTGAGGTTGTCCATCATCTCGATCGCCCCGGGCACGACGCCGGCGGAGACGATGTCCGACACGGTCTGGCCGGCGTCGTCGGTGCCGTCGAAGAAGGCGACGAGCGTGCGCTGGGTCTCGGGCGCGGGAATGATCCGCAGCCACACCTTGGTGGCGATCCCGAGCGTGCCCTCGGAGCCGACGAAGGCCCCGAGCAGGTCGTAGCCCGGCTGGTCGAGCTCCTTGCCGCCGACCTGCACGATCTGGCCGTCGGAGAGCACGAGCTCGAGGCCGCTGACGTAGTTGGTCGTGAAGCCGTACTTGAAGCAGTGGGCGCCACCTGAGTTCTCCGCGACGTTGCCGCCGATCGAGCAGACGATCTGGCTCGAGGGGTCGGGCGGGTAGTAGTGGCTCGGCGCGACCGCCTTGCCGACCTCGGTGTTGGTCACGCCGGGCTCGACGACCACGCGCTGGTTCTCGAGGTCGACCTCGAGGATCCGCCGCATGCGCGAGAGGACGATCAGGACTCCGCCCTCGACGGGCAGCGCGCCGCCCGAGAGGCCAGAGCCCGAGCCGCGGGCGACGAATGGGATGCCCTCGGAGTGGCAGGCCTGGACGATCTGTGAGACCTCCGCCGCCGTGCCTGGCAGCACGACCGCCCCGGGGCTCACGTGGAAGTGCAGCAGGCCGTCGGACTCGTAGGTCTTCATCGCGTCGGGGTGCGTGACGACGTGCTCCTT
>JACCXP010000174.1 GCA_013696905.1 Thermoleophilaceae bacterium | reverse complement strand
GGACGATTGGCGCGCACGACGGCGAGCGCCACCCCGCTGGCCGCGCCGGCGATGAGGGCGAGGAACAAGAGCCGCTGAAGCAGGCTGTTACGGTCGCTGTCGGCCCCCGTGGCCGGGCTCAAGACCTGAAGCAGCGTGGTGGCCGACTGCCCCTGCTGGCTGGTCTGGTACAGCGAGCTGAGCGTGCGCGTGCGCAGGTTGGCCGCTTCCAGATCGGCCCTGACCTTCTCCGCCGCCCCACGATTGCGTTCGCTTGGGCTGCGCTCGACGGCTGCGTCGAGCCGCCGACGCTTGGCCACCAGACCCTCGAAGGAGCGGGACGCCGCCCGGAACTCACGTAACAGTCGCGGGCCGTCTGAGCTCGCGCGGCTGAGTGTGGTCACATGCTCGATCAATGCGGCGCTGGCCAGGTTGGCCATCTCGACGGCCTCGCCCGCGGACTCGCCCTTCGCCTCGACGTAGAGCAGAGGACTCTCCGGGATCGCGGAGGCCGATAGCCGCTCAGCGACGTCGTCGGGCGTTGACCCGGTCTTGGCAGCCACCGGCTTCACGACGGGCTGGGCGTCGATCACGCGGCTATAGGCAGAGGCGAGGGCCTGGCTCCCCTGCACCAGCCCAGGTATGGACTGCGCGCCGATGTCGAGTCTGCCGACGTTCAGTCGCACCTGCGCCGTGTAGGCAGGGTCGCGCTGGAACGCGATTGCCACGGCCGCCAACGCGAGCAGCAATGCCGGCAGTGACGCCAGCAGCCAGTGGCGGCGCACGGCCGACCAGGCGCCGACCAGAGGCGGTGGCACCTCAGCCGCGGACGAGCCGAAACGGCCCGAGCGCTCGGGCAACACATCGGAAGGACGTTCCATCGTCGGGCTCACGCGCGCACCTTCCTCCCAGCTGGGACAGTTCGGATCCTGCTTCGACAGGCGCCGCCTGATCCCTGTCGCGTGCTTGGAGGGTCGGGCCCCGGCGTGTCGAAGCCTCGGTCTGGATGCGGATCGCCTACCTCGTCAGCCGATACCCGGCGATCTCCCACACGTTCATCCTCCGGGAGGTGCTGGCACTTAGGCGGTTGGGAGCGGAGATCGAGACATTCTCGGTCCGCCGAACCGACCCTCATGAGCTCCTGTCGGCCGCCGATCGCGAGGCATTCGCCACCACGGAGACCATCGTGCCACCGCGGCCGCTGAAGCTTGCCGCCGACCACGCGGCGGCCCTCGTCTCGAAACCGCTGCGCTACGCGGCGACGCTTCTGCTGGCGCTGCGCCTGAGCCCGCCGGGAGCAAGGGGAGTGCTGTGGCAGGTGTTCTACTTCGTGGAGGCGATCGCGCTGTGGCGTAGGTGCGAGCAGCGCGACGTTCGCCACGTACACGCTCACTTCGCCAACGTCGCGACGGACGTCGCCCTGCTCGCCGCCGAGTTCGGCGGAGAGCGGTGGTCTTGGAGCTTCACCATGCACGGGTCGGCGGAGTTCTACGACGTAGCCCGCCACCGGTTGCGCGAGAAGGTCGAGCGGGCCGACCTCGTGGTGTGCATCAGCCACTTCTCTCGCAGCCAGCTGATGGGCTTCGTTACAGAGGACCATTGGCCAAAGCTGCGCATGGTTCACTGCGGGGTGGACCCGGAGGCCTTTCGGCCGGTGGGCGAGCGCAACAGCTACGGCGGGCCGACCCGCATCCTGCATGTCGGCCGCCTGGTCCAGGTGAAAGGGCACGCGATCCTGCTGCATGCCCTCGCCGAACTGGCACGCTGCGGACTCGACATCACCGCCACGCTCGTCGGCGACGGTCCGAAGCGCACCGAGCTCGAGCAGTTGGCCGAAGGGCTTGGGATTGCGGAGAAGGTCACCTTCACCGGCTCGGTCGGGCAGGACGAGATTCGCTCGTACTACGCCGCCGCGGACATCTTCTGTCTTCCGAGCTTCGCGGAGGGCGTTCCCGTGGTTCTCATGGAGGCGATGGCGAGTGGGCTGCCGGTGGTCGCCACGCGGGTAACCGGCATTCCAGAGCTTGTCGAGGCCGGGGTATCAGGTTTGCTCGCCACTCCGGGCCGAACCGACGAGATCGCCGCGGCGCTCCGACGGCTTGCGGAGTCGCCGGAGCTGCGAACTTCGATGGGCCGGGCCGGCCGAGGTCACGTGATCGCCGAGTTCGAACTGTCGAGGTCGGCCGAGAAGCTCGGCGAGATCTTCGGCGGGCTGCTGCGTGAAACGCCGGACCGGGTCGATCACGAGGCTTCAGGCATGCTTGCGTACCCCGCCCAAGCCGCGGGAGCCCCGGTCGCCCATTGAGCCGGCGCGCCTCCTTCCGCCAGGGGTTGAGCTACGCCGCCCTCAGCGCCGGCTCGCTCGTCGTGCTGGGCGTCGTGAGCAGCATCGTCATAGCACGTCTCTTTGGAATCAAGGTCGTCGGGGAGTATGCGCTCGCGCTCGCGCCGTTTGGCGCCCTTGCTACCTTGTCCTCGGTCCGCGAGCAGGCCGCGCTCGTCCGAGAGCTGTCGACTCTTCCCCCCCGCGCCCCTCGCGTCACCGGCCTCTTCACAGCCGTGCTCGCGTTCTCGATCGCCTTGACCGTCGTGGTCGCGGCCTTGGTGAGCGGTGTGACCTACCTCCTATTCAGGGGGCCTATCGGGCGTCCGGATCTGTTTGGGCCCGCGCTCGCGCTCCTTGGTGGCTTCATCGTGGCGACCAACACGAGCTGGAATCTCGACATGGTCTTCGCAGCCTTCCGCGCCGGCCGTCAGCTGTTCTGGATCCGGCTGCTCCAGGCGGTCAGTTTCATGGTTCTCGCCACCGTCGCCGGCCTCTACTCGGACACCGTCTGGAGCTTGGTGCTCGCGACGATCGGCTCCTACGCCACTGGGCTCGCTCATCGAATCATCGCGGTCAG
>JACCXP010000124.1 GCA_013696905.1 Thermoleophilaceae bacterium | reverse complement strand
CCCTGATCGGCCTTCGACTTCGTGCGCCGGCCCCCCTTCGGCACCTTCGAGTCGAGCGACAGGAAGTCGGCGATGTCCGAGATGCCCTTGCGGACGGTCTCCGGCGTTATCCCGTGCTGCTCGTTGTAGGCGACCTGGATCGCCCGCCGGCGATCTGTCTCGCCGATCGCCTTGTGCATAGCGGCCGACTCCTTGTCGGCGTACATGATCACGCGCCCCTTGATGTTGCGCGCCGCCCGCCCGATCGTCTGGACGAGCGAGGTCTCCCCGCGCAGGAAGCCCTCCTTGTCGGCGTCGATGATCGCCACGAGCGACACCTCCGGCAGGTCGAGCCCCTCGCGCAGGAGGTTGACGCCCACCAGCACGTCGAACTCTCCGAGCCGCAGCGAGCGGATGATCTGGATGCGCTCGAGCGTGTCGATCTCCGAGTGCAGGTAGCGGACCTTGAAGCCGTACTCGAGCAGGTAGTCGGTGAGGTCCTCGGACATCTTCTTGGTCAGCGTGGTGACGAGCGTGCGCTCGCCGTCCTCGACGCGCAGGCGCACCTCGTTCATCAGGTCGTCGATCTGGTTCTTCGTGTCGCGCACCTCGACGACCGGATCGACGATCCCCGTCGGTCGCACGATCTGCTCGACGACGCGGGACGAATGGCCGAGCTCGAATTCGCCCGGCGTGGCCGAGACGAAGACGATCTGGGGGACGCGCGTGAGGAACTCGTCGAAGGTCTGCGGGCGGTTGTCCATCGCGCTCGGAAGCCTGAAGCCGTAGTCCACGAGCGTGCGCTTGCGCGAGCGGTCGCCCTCGAACATGCCGCCGATCTGGGGCACCGTCTGGTGCGACTCGTCGATGAAGCAGACGAAGTCCTCGGGGAAGAAGTCGAGCAGGCAGTAGGGGCGCGAGCCCGGTGCGCGACCGTCGAGGATGCGCGAGTAGTTCTCGATTCCGTTGCAGTAGCCGAGCTCGCGCAACATCTCCATGTCGAACTGGGTGCGCTGGCGCAGGCGGTGCGACTCGAGCAGCTTGCCCTCGTGCTCGAGCTCCGCGCAGCGGGCCTCGAGCTCGTCGCGAATCTCACCCACCGAGCGCTCGATCGTCTCGCGATCAGTGGCGTAGTGGGTGGCGGGCCAGATCGTCGCGTGCTCGAGATCGGCGTAGACCTCGCCTGTGAGCGGGTCGAAGTGCTGCACCGCCTCGACCTCGTCGCCGAAGAAGACCGCGCGGTAGGCCGACTCGGCGTAGGCCGGAAAGACCTCGAGCGTCTCGCCCCGAACCCTGAACGAGCTGCGGGCGAGCACGGTGTCGTTGCGCGAGTACTGCATGTCGACGAGCTTGCGCAACACGGCGTCGCGATCGGCGAAGTCGCCGGGACGCAGGGTGATCGTCTGGGCGTCGTACTTCTCGGGCGAGCCCATGCCGTAGATGCAGGAGACGCTCGCGACGACGATCACGTCGCGGCGCGCGAAGAGACCGGATGTGGCGGCGTGGCGCAGACGGTCGATCTCCTCGTTGATCGAGGAGTCCTTCTCGATGTAGAGGTCCTGGTGCGGAACGTAGGCCTCGGGCTGGTAGTAGTCGTAGTAAGAGACGAAGTACTCGACGGAGTTCTTGGGGAAGAACTCCCGGAACTCGTTGCAGAGCTGGGCCGCGAGCGTCTTGTTGTGTGCGATCACGAGCGTCGGCCGCTGCACCTGCTCGATCGTGAACGCCATCGTCGCCGTCTTGCCGGAGCCCGTGACGCCGAGCATCGTCTGGAAGCGTTCGCCCTCGCGAAGCCCCGTGGCCAGCCCGTCACGCGCCTTGGGCTGGTCGGCGACGGCCGAGTAGGTGGCGTTGACCTTGAAGTCCGGCACGCCTTCGACGCTACCACGAGCGAGGGTCGCTTCCGGCCTGCTCGCGCGGGTCGTTGTCCGCTAGGTTCGACGCAGCAACGCCCCCGGCCAGCACGTCTGTGGACGACACCTCAAGCGGCGACATCGAGCAGTGCCCCGGCATGGTCCTGCGCGCGCTCGCCGAGGGCGACGAGGCCGAGCTGCGGCGAATCCACGAGACCCCTGAGGTAATGGGCTGGTGGGACGTCCCCGACGAGGACTTCCCGTGGGACGAGCCCGAGTCCACGCGCCTGACGATCGAGCTCGACGGCGCCGTCGCGGGTCTTATCCAGTTCTGGGAAGAGCTCGAGCCGAAGTACCGCCACGCGGGGATCGACGTGTTCCTGGACCCCGCCCTCCACGGCCGCGGCCTGGGCACGGAGGCCGTGAGACGCGTCGTGCGTCATCTGATCGACGATCGAGGCCACCATCGCATCACGATCGACCCGGCGGCGAGCCACGCCGCCGCGATCCGGACCTACGAGAAGGTCGGCTTTCGCCCCGTCGGCGTCATGCGGCGCTACGAGCGCGACGTCGGCGGCGGTGGCTGGCACGACGGGCTGCTGATGGAGCTGCTGGCCGGCGAGGAGTGAGGATCCGGCGCGGTCCCAACCGCCGAGGAGGCGATCGGCCGCTGGTGCGCAAGGCTGGCACCGCCCGGCCGAAGACCCCCCTGAACGGCGCTCAGGCCAGGCCGCCCACGCGCTCGACCAGCAGCTCCACGAACGCCTCCGCGTCGATGCCCACCGCCACGTGCGCGTTGGGGGCACGGCCGGTGCGCCGCCACAGGTCCACCACGGTGCGCCCGCGACAGAGCTCCGAAGCGCACTCGATCGCGACGTGGCGGTGTGCCGTCTCGAGCAGCCCGGGCACGGCCACGCACGCCACCGCCACGGCGTCGTGGATCGGCGACCCGGCGAAGCCGTAGACCTCCCGGTGGAAGCCCCCGTAGAAGTCGAGCAGCTCGGCCACGATGCGGCCGAGCGAGCCGCTCGCGCGCAGCTGCTCGGCGTGATCGGGACCGACGAGGGCGCGATGGGTCACGTCGAGGCCGACCATCGTCACGTCGAGTCCGGAGTCGAACACCCGTCGCGCCGCCTCGGGGTCTGCCCAGACGTTGAACTCAGCCGCCGGCGTCACGTTCCCCTCGGCGATTGCACCACCCATCAGCACCACTCGCTCGATGCGCTCCGCCGCCCCGGGGTGGCGAGCGAGCAGCAGCGCGATGTTGGTCAGGGGACCAAGCGGCACCAGCGTCACCGGCTGTGGCGACGAGAGCAGCGCGCCGGCCAGGAAGTCGATCGCGTGGGCCTCGATCGCCCGTGCCCGCGCGGGCGGCAGCGCGGGACCGTCGAGACCGCTGTCGCCGTGCACCTCGGCGGCCCGTGTCGGCTCCCTCACCAGTGGCCGCTCGGCCCCCGCGGCGACCGGCAGCTGCCCGTGCCCCGCCGCCTCGAGCACACGGATCGCGTTCGCGGTCGTCTTCTCGAGCGTCTGGTTGCCCGCCACCGTCGTCACGCCGCGCAGCTCGAGCTCGGGGCTCGCGAGCGCAAGCAGCAGCGCGATCGCGTCGTCGTGACCGGGATCGCAGTCGATCAGGACCGGGATGGCCATCGCGGCGGGCCCGTCAGAGCCCGAGCTCGTCGGCGTAGCGCTCGCGGTAGAGCTCGCGATGGGCGAGCACTCCGCGCACGTATGCGCGCGTCTCGGAGAAGCGAATGTCCTCGCCGGCGTCAAAGACCGCGGGCCCACCGGCGCGGGTCACCCACTCGTCGACGTTGCGGGCGCCCGCGTTGTAGGCGGCGATCGCGAGCGTCTGGTCGCCGTCGTAGCGGTCGAGCAGGTGGCGCAGGTACCACGAGCCGTACTGGATGTTGATCTGCGGCGTGGCGAGGTCACGCAGCTCGAAGCGCGTGCCGCCCGTCTTGCCGGCGATGAAGCGCGCCGTCCCGGGCACGATCTGCATCAGCCCCTTCGCGCCCGCCGGGGAGGTCTGGTCGCGAAAGCGCGACTCCTGGTAGATCACGGCGGCGATCAGGGCCGGATCGAGCCGCTTGGCCCGCGCCTGCTGGCGAATGATGTCCTCGTGGCGCAGCGGCAGCCGCAGCTCGCTGACCGCGCGGTCGAGGGGCCACGGGGCGACCACGACGACCAGCGCGACGAGACCGACGGCCGCGGCCGCGAGCACGAGCGCCGCTCTGCGCGCACGCGACC
>JACCXP010000120.1 GCA_013696905.1 Thermoleophilaceae bacterium | reverse complement strand
CGCGCCACGAGCCCCTCGATCTTGCACGCCCCGTCGAGCAGGGAGTACTCCGAATGGACGTGCAGGTGGACGGCTGAGGCGGGTGGCATCGGCGCGAGTCTAGGCCCGCCCAAAGACGGCAAGTGAGCTCCGCCGGCCGCGTCCGCTATAAAGCCCCGGGTGCTGCGGCAAGGCCCTATCCCACGTTTCGTGCACGGACTGATCGAGTACGTGGCCGGCGTCGTGTTCATCGGCGCGCCGTTCGTGCTCGTGTTCGAGGACTCCGCCGCGACGGCTGCCTCGGTCGTGCTCGGCGTCGTGGTGCTCGTAGTCGCGGCCGCCTCGGCCGGGCCGACCAGCATCGTCGACCAGATCCCGCTGGCCGTGCACGTGGTGCTCGACTACATCCTCGCCGTCTTCCTGATCGCGGCCCCGTTCCTGTTCGGGTTCGCCGACGAGACGGCGCCGCTCGCCTTCTTCATCGTGCTCGGTGTGGCGCACCTGCTGATCACGATTGGCACGCGCTTCGACGGTGGAGGCGAGACGGCGGCACGATAGAGCCGCGATCACGGCCGGACCACCTCGGTGTCACACCCCACCATCGTCGTCGCCCCGCCGGCCTGAGCGCCCGGCGGGGCGAGAGCGCGGCTAGGAGATGAAGCCCGCTTCCTTGAGGAAGTCGGCGGCCACCTTCTCCGGCTCCTGCTTGTCGATCTGGACGCGAGAGTTGAGCTCAGTCATGACCTGGGGCGTCAATTCCTTCTGCACGTCGGCGATCACCTTCTGGCCCTCGGGCCCGATCGCGTCGGCTGCCTCCTTGCGCATCGTCAGCGAGATGTAGTACGGCGGGAACAGCTTCTTGTCGTCCTCGTAGGTCGCGTACTTGTCCTTAAGCAGCAGCTTTCCGTCCGTGCCGAAGACCAGCGCGATATCGGTCTGTTCCTCGTCGATCGGCTCGAACGTGCCCTGCGTCGAGACGAACTCGACATCCATTCCGTAGGTCTTCTTGAGCCCGATCAGGCAATCAGCGCGCTGGCGGCACTCCGGGAAACCGGACAGGCGGTCGCCCTTTGCCTTCTCGGCCAACTCTGAGACCGTCTTCGCGCCGTACTCCTTCTGCTTCTCGACCGAGGTGGCCAGGATGTAGGTGTTGTTGAACTGCCCGCGCGGGAGGGCGACGATGTCGTCCTTGGCGTACTCGGCCTTGGCCTGCTCATACGCCTCGTCGGGGTCGGTCGGAACGTCCTTGACCTTGACGTCGAAGAACGATGTCAGCGCAGTGCCCAGATACTCGGGGTAGGCGTCGACCTCGCCCTCCTTGAGCGACTTGTAGGCGACCTGCTCCGCGCCGAGGTCGGCGACCTTGCCCTTGACGTCGAAGCCCGCGGCGGTAAGCGCCTGAGCATAGATCTGTCCCAGGATGTACTGCTCGGCGAAGTTCTTCGAGCCGATCGAGACCTGCTTGCCCTCGGCGCCTTCGATCTTCTTGATCGCCTTGTCCTCGGCCGGCGGGGCGCTCGCGCCACCTCCGCCCTTCTTCTCCTCCTCGCCGCCGCAGGCAGCTACGACGAGCGCGATGAGCACAACTGCCAGCAGAGCCAGGTTCCTGCGTAGGAATCCGATCATGTCGGTTGCTCTCTCCTCAGTAGGGATGACAGGGAAAAACGACGGCCGGCGGACGCCTCGCGCGCCAGCTTGATGCCGCGTGGCGTGACCGCACGCTGCACGGCTCCGAGGCCCGCGTCGGCCGCGACTGTGATCAATGCGACGACGATCGCCGCCGCGATCTGGCCCGTGAAGCCGTAGGTCTGGGGCTCGATGATCGGGGTCCCGAGCGTCGGCACGTTGGCGAGCGGCGCGATCGTCGCGGTCGCGACGACGTTGACCGCCGACGTGCGGATGCCGCCGAAGATCAAGGGCAGCGCCAGCGGCAGCTCTACGCGCCGCACGATCTGGGTCTCCGTCATGCCCTGGCCGCGGGCTGCATCGACCGTGTCGCGCTCGACCTGACGGATGCCGACGTAGGTGTTCGTGAGGATCGGCGGGATCGCGAGCAGCACGAGCACCACGGTGACGTTGGCAAACCCGATCCCGAGGAACACGACAAAGAACGCCAGCAACGCGAGGCTCGGCACCGCGCGCCCTATGTTGGACAGGCTGATCGCCAGGAACTCGCCCTTGCCGATGTGGCCGAGGTAGAGGCCGAGCGGCACCGCGATCGCCACCGCGACCAGCACGGCGACGAGCGATACGCCGAGGTGGCTGGCGGTCAGCTGCCCAAACTCGCCGAGCCCACCGATCTGCACCCCGCCCGAGACCGAGTCGCGCGCCTGGAATATCAGGCGGATCGAGTCGACGAACTGGCTCATGCGCGTGCCCGCTGCCAGGGCGTGACAGCGCGCTGGACCCCGAGCACGATCAGGTCGAGCACCGCTGCCAACGCGATCGCGAGGCCGCCCGCGACGACGACGTTCGACTTGAAGTTGATGTCGGTGTAGATCTGGCTGCCGAGGCCGCCGGCGCCGGCGAAGAACGCGAGCGTCGCGAGGCCGACCGTGGTCGTGGTAGCGATGCGCAGGCCGGCGAGGATCTCCGGCACCGCCAGCGGCAGCTCGACCCTCCAGAGCAGCTGACGCTCGGTCAGGCCCATGCCGCGCGCCGCGTCCTTGGTCTCCTCGGGCACGTTGCGCAGGCCGGTCGTGATGTTGCGGAAGATGATCAGCAGCGTGTAGGAGATCAGCGCGATGAAAGCGCTCAGGTACCCGCGCCCCGTGAACGGGATCAGCAGCAGGAAGAAGGCGACGCTCGGGATCGTGTAGAGCACGCCGGTGAAGCCCGTGATCGGGCCCGTGAGCCAGCGGCGGCGGTGGGCGAGCAGCGCCAGCCCGAACGAGATCGCGAAGCCGATCCCGACAGAGACAAGCGTCAGGTACACGTGCTCGGTGAAGGGCGTGATGTAGCGGTCGAAGTTCTGCGCGATCCAGTCCGGGCAGAAGCCGTTGTCGGCCAGGCAGCTGTCGCTCGCGCGGTTCCCGATCTGAACCTGGGCGAGCAGGCTCATTGCTCGTCCACGACCAGCGCGTCGGCGCCCGAGGGGACGTCCTCGATGTCTGTGTGCAGCGTGTGCCCGATGACCTCGATCGAGAGCACGCCGGCCGCGCGTCCCCGCCCATCGACCACGGCGGCGTAGCGGGTCTCGTGCTCGAGCATGTTCGAGAGGGCGTCGCGCAGGATGTCGTCGAGGTCGACGGTCGGAACTGCCTTCGAGCGGAAGTCCTCGCGGACCCGCTCGCCCTGAAGGGCTGCCTGCGAGAGCCAGCCGAGCGGACGCCCGTCGTCGTCTACGGCGAGGGCGATCTGCAGATCGGCGTCCTCGAGCTTGGCACGCACCTCGGCCGTCGACTCGCCGATCCGGACTGTGGCCGCTCGCCACAGGTCGATGTCGCGCACGCGCTGGAGCGCGAGCCGCTTGAGCGCGCGATCGGCGCCGACGAAGTCCTCGACGAACTTATCCTTCGGGTACATCAGCAGCTCGGCGGGCGTCGCGAACTGAGCCAGGATGCCGCCGCGCTTGAGCACGGCGATGCGATCGCCCATCTTGATCGCCTCGTCGATGTCGTGGGTCACGAACACGATCGTCTTGCGCAGCTCGGCCTGGAGGCGCAGGAACTCGTTCTGCAGGCGCTCGCGGTTGATCGGGTCGATCGCGCCGAAGGGCTCGTCCATCAGCATCAGCGGCGGATCGGCCGCGAGCGCGCGGGCGACGCCGACGCGCTGGCGCTGGCCGCCCGAGAGCTGCGTCGGGTAGCGATCGCGCGTGTCGCTCGGATCCAGCGAGACCAGCTCGAGCAGCTCGTCTACGCGCGCGCGGATGCGCTGCTTGTCCCAGCCGAGGAGCTTGGGCACGGTCGCGATGTTGTCGCCGACCGTGACGTGTGGGAACAAGCCGATCTGCTGGATCGCGTAGCCGATCTCGCGCCGCAGCTCCGCGGGACTGCGCTCCTTGACGCTCGCCCCGCCGACGAGGATGTCGCCGTCGGTCATGTCGATCATGCGGTTGACCATCCGCATCGCGGTCGTCTTGCCACAGCCCGAGGGGCCGACCAGCACGCAGATGTCGCCCGCCGCGACCTCCAGGGACAGCTCGTCGACGGCGGCCTGCTCCTGGTCCGGATAGCGCTTGCTCACGGCTCTGAACTCGAGCGAGGC
>JACCXP010000119.1 GCA_013696905.1 Thermoleophilaceae bacterium | reverse complement strand
GCGTCGCCGACCTCGACCACGAACCGGTTCTTGACCATCGGGTGGTCGACGGTGCAGCGGGCCTCGAGGATGTTGATGCCGTTCTCGGCGAACGTTCGCGACAGGTCCTCCAGCATGCGGGTGCGGTCCCAACCGTCGACCTGGAGTTCGACCCGGAACGACGCCGTGCCCTCCCCCTCCCACGCGACGGCGGTGAAGCGCTCTGGGCTGCGCATCAGCGCACGCGCGTTGGGGCAGTCTTCGCGGTGGATCGTGATGCCCTTGCCGAGCGAGATGTAGCCGAGGATCGGGTCACCGGGCACCGGCCGGCAGCACTTCGCGAGGCGCAGCATCACGTCGTCGATGCCCTTGACCTTGATGCCATGCGTCGAAGAGGGGGCGGTCGGGCGCGCCACCTCCCTGCGTCTCGAGAGGTCCTCGGCCACGCCCGGGGGCTCAACGGCCGCCTCGCCGGCCTTGAGCCTCTGCATCACCTTGTTGGTGACGACCGTGGCCGAGATCTTCCCCTGGCCGAGCGCGATGTAGAACTCGTCGGCCTTCCGAAACCCCATCTCGCGGATGACGTCGGCGAGCAGCGGCGAGCCGGTCACCTTCTGGCCAGGCAGGCCGAGTCGCTTGAGCCCTTCCTGCAACATCTCCCGCCCGATCCGCTCTGAGTCCTCGCGGCGCTCGCGCTTGAACCACGCGCGGATCTTCGACTGCGCGCGGGCGGTCTTCGCGAGCGAGAGCCAGTCGCGCGAGGGCCCGCGGTCCTTCTTCGACGTCAGCACCTCGCAGATGTCGCCGGACTTGAGCTCGTAGTGCAGCGGCACGATCTTGCCGTTGACCTTGGCCCCCACGCAGCGGTGACCGACGTCGGTGTGGACCTCGTAGGCGAAGTCGAGCGGGGTCGCGCCCGCCGCCAGCGACTTGACCTCGCCCTTGGGGGTGAAGATGAAGACCTCGTCCTCGAACAGGTCGACCTTGAGGCCGGCGACGAAGTCCTTCGGGTCCTTGAGGTCCTGCTGCCAGTCGAGCAGGTGCTCGAGCCACTCGACGCGATCCTCCACCCGCTTCTCGCCGCTGACGCCGTCCTTGTACATCCAGTGCGAGGCGACGCCGAACTCGGCGGTGTCGTGCATGTCGCCGGTGCGGATCTGGATCTCGAGTGGCATCCCCTCGGGTCCGATCACCGTCGTATGAAGGGCCTGGTACATGTTGAACTTCGGCATCGCGACGAAGTCCTTGAAGCGCCCCGGGAGCGGCTTCCAGATCGAGTGGATCACCCCGATCGCGCCGTAGCAGTCCTTGACCGAGTCGACCAGCACGCGCATCGCGGTGAGGTCGTAGATCTCGTTGAACTCGCGCCCCTTGCGCGTCATCTTCACGTAGATCGAGTAGAAGTGCTTGGCCCGCCCGGAGATCTCGGCGCCGATCCCGACGCCCTGGAGCTCCTTCATGAGGTACTTGCCGGCCCGCGCCACGTACTGCTCGCGCTCCTCGCGCTGCTGGTTCACGAGCCCGCGGATCTCCCTGTACTTGCGCGGGTGCAGCGTCGCGAAAGCGAGGTCCTCGAGCTCCCACTTGATCGCGTGGATCCCGAGGCGGTGCGCGAGCGGCGCGTAGATCTCAAGCGTCTCACGCGCCTTGTCCTGCTGCTTCTGCTTGGGCATCGCGCCGATCGTGCGCATGTTGTTGAGGCGATCGGCGAGCTTGATCAGGATCACCCGCAGGTCCTGGGCCATCGCGACCATCATCTTGCGGTAGTTCTCGGCCTGCGCGTAGTCGCGCGACTGGAAGGTGATGCCGGCGAGCTTCGTCACGCCGTCGACGAGCTTTGCGACCTCGTCGCCGAAGCCCGCGCGCACCTCGTCGAGCGAGGCGCTCGTGTCCTCGACGGTGTCGTGCAGGAGCGCCGCGCAGAGAGTGTCGGTGTCGAGGCGCATGCCGGCACAGATCTTTGCCACTCCGACCGGGTGCACGATGAAGTCCTCGCCGGTGCGCCGCCGCTGGTCGGCGTGGCGCTGGCAGGCGAACAAGAAGGCGCGCTGAACGGGCTCGCGATCGATGCGCTGGGCGGCCTCCTCGGCGTGATCCTCGACGACCGCGAACAGGTCCCCGAGCAACTCCTGCTCGAACTCGTTCAGCCCCTCGACCGCGGGGGGCGCGGGCGGGGCGGCCGGCGCTGCCTGGCCCAGGGACTCGCGGCCCGAGCCGTTTCCGTCGAGCATCGTGGCGCTGTCGGGGACCGTGGCCTTGCCCTCCACGATCTTGATTCTAGTCTCGGGGGGACGCGGGCCGAGGGGCCCCGCCATCACGGCTGCGAGACGGCGGCGGGGCCGAGCTCGTCTGGCGCGTCGACCGCGTGCAACATCGGCGGCGGCGGCGGCGGCGCGGCGACGGCGCGCGGCATCGGCGCGACGAAGCGGTGCGTCATCGGCATGCGCCGATCGCGACCGAAGGCGCGCAGGGAGATCTTGATCCCCGGCGGGGTCTGGCGGCGCTTGTACTCCGCGGCCTCGACCAGTGCCACCACGCGCCGGACGACGGCCGGATCGTGCCCGCGGGAGGCGATCGCCTCAGGGTCCTCGTCGTCCTCCACGTAGAGCTGGAGGATCGGGTCGACGACCTCGAAGCGAGGCAGACCGTCGCTCGACCACTGGTCGAGGGCGATGCCCGAGTGCGGGTCGGCGATGATCTCGGCTGGGATCGGGCCGGGCTCCGGCCCGCGCTGCTGGCGCCATTCGGCAAGCCTCATGACAAGCGTGCGCGGCACGTCCTTGATCGCCGCGAATCCGCCGAAGCTCTCTCCGTATAGCGTCGAATACCCGCACGCGTGCTCGGACTTGTTGCCGGTCGAGAGCAGCAGCCAGCCGTTCGACTGCGCCAGCGCCATCAGGATGTTCGAGCGGATACGCGCCTTGACGCGGTCGGCCGTCGACAGCGAGTCGGCGCCGTCGCCCTCGAGCTCACCGCCCAGGACGTCGCGATACGCGGCGCGGATGCGATCGGTGTGGAACTCACGCAGCTCGCAACCGAGCGATGCGGCGAGGGCACGGGCGCGCTGCTCGACGTCCGCGCGCGACTCGGTCGATGGCATCAGCACGCACGTCACTCGCTCGGCGCCGAGCGCGTCGCAGGCGAGCACCGCCACGACCGCAGAGTCGACCCCCCCGCCGATCCCGACGACGGCGTGGTCGAGGCCGTTCTTGCGCGCGTGATCGCGTACCCCTGTGCGCAGCGCTTCCCAGAGCTCCTCGAGCGGGCCGAACGGGACGGCCGAGGAGCCGCCCCTGAACGCCGGACCGCCGCGCGGCAGCTCGATCTCAGCCAACAGCGCCGGCGAGCTCTCGAGTGAGGGTCCGGCGGGGTCGGGCGGAGCCACCGCTCGCAGGCGCGGATCGCGCAGGCGCGCCGAACGCACCGGACGCAGGTCGAGCGTGCATAGCAGCAGGTCGTCGCAGAATTGGCCCGCGCGCGCCACCACGGTGCCGCGGTGGTCGACCACAACCGAGCCGCCGTCGAAGACGAGCTCGTCCTGGCCGCCCCACAGGTTGCAGTAGACGATCGGGCAGACCATGTCGCGCGCGCGCTGGAACAGCATCGTCTCGCGTTCGCGGCCCTTGCCGGAGTGGTAGGGCGAGGCCGAGGCGTTGAGGATCAGCTCGGCGCCCGAGCGTGCCGCGGCGGCCGGCGGGCCGTCGGGAATCCACAGGTCCGCGCACAGCGACAGCCCGACGAGATGGCCGCCGAGGCGCACCAGCGCCTTGCCCGAGCCGGGGCCGAAGTAGCGCGCCTCGTCGAAGACGCCGTAGTTCGGCAGGTGGCTCTTGTGGTAGACGGCCCTGACCTCGCCCTCGGAGGCGATCACGAGCGCGTTGTGCAGGTCGCGCGGGCCGTGCAGTGGCGCCCCGAAGGCCACTACGACGTTGCGCGCGGCAGCGGCCACCTCGTCTACCGCCTCGCGGCAGCGCTCGAGGAAGTCCGAGCGCAGCAGCAGGTCCTCGGGCGGGTACCCCGACACCGCGAGCTCGGGGAACAGGACGAGATCCGCGCCCGCCGCACGAGCGTCCTCGATCCGGTCGCGGATCATCGCCACGTTGCCGTCGAGGTCGCCGATCAGCGGGTTGATCTGGGCGAGCGCCAGCTGCACTACGCCGCTCCGTGCTCCGACCAGCGGCCGACGTTGGCGAGCACCGGCTCGGGGTGCTCGAAGGCCTCGAGCAGAAGGCTGTGGTAGTAGGCCTCCTCGTCTGAGCGCAGCCGCGCCTCCGGGTAGGCGGCGCGGTGCGCGCTCGCCTGGTCGGCGCTCATGCCGCGCGCGCCGATCTCCGCGACCACGTCCGAGGTGCCGCTGCCCTGGTCGAACTGCTCCTTCTTGCGCCAGACGATCTCCTCGGGCAGCAGGTCCTCGAACGCCTTGCGCAGGATCCACTTCTCCTCGAGCGGATCGCCGTGAAGCTTGAGCTCGGGCGGGACGCGCTGGCCGAGTGCGATCATCTCGCGGTCGAGGAAGGGCACGCGACCCTCGACGGCATGGGCCATGGTCATACGGTCGACGCGTTGCAGGTTGATGTTGTGCAGCGCCTTCACCGAGCGGCGCAGCTCGCGTTGCAGCTGTTCGCGGGGCTCGACCTGCTTGTGGTAGTCATAGCCGGCGAAGAGCTCGTCGGCTCCCTCGCCGGTGAGGATCACCTGCACCTCGCCCTTGGCCATGCGCGAGGTGAAGTAGGTCGGGATCGCGCTGCGCACGAGATCCTGGTCGAACGACTCGAGATGGAAGACGATCGCCGGCAGCGCGTCCGCGATCTCGTCGGCTGTCAGCACGTACTCGTGGTGGATGGTGTCGAGGTGGTCGGCCACGCGGCGCGCCGCCTCGAGGTCGCCGCTTCCCTCGATCCCGACGGCGAAGGTGTGGAGCTCTTGCTTGTGGCGCCGGGCGAGCGCCGCGATCACGCTCGAGTCGAGCCCGCCCGAGAGAAAGGCGCCGACGGGCACGTCGCTCATCAGCCGCTTCTCGACGCAGCGCTCCATCGTCGAGCGGATCTCCTGGCACCACTGCTCGACGCTCTTGTCGCGCTCGGGCGCGATGTCGGGCACGTCGTAGAAGCGATGAAAGCCGCTGCCGGAGTGGTAGAGCGTGCCGGGCGGGAACTCGCTCACCTCCGGGCAATGACCGGCGAGGGCCTTGAGCTCGGAGGCGAACAGCAGCGTGCCGTTCGAGCGTCCGTAGTAGAGGGGCTTCACACCGACGGGGTCGCGCGCCAGCATCAGGCCCTGCTCGTCGAGGATCGCGAAGGCGTACATGCCGTCGAGGTGGTCGACGGCGTCCGTGCCGTGCTCGCCGTAGAGGTGGAGGATCGCCTCGGTGTCGCTGTCGGTGTCGAAGCTGTGGCGCTCGGAGAGCTGTGGACGCAGCTTCGGGAAGTTGTAGATCTCGCCGTTGGCGATGATCGCGCGAGCGCCGTTGCGGTCGACGATCGGCTGGTGACCGCCCTGCGGGTCCATGATCGCGAGGCGCGTGTGCCCGAGGACGCCGTCGGTCGACCGCGCCTGGTGCGTGCCCTCGTCGTCCGGACCGCGATGGCCGAGCACGGCCATCATCTCCCTCACCACTTCCTCGTCAGGATGCCCGAAGGCACCGGCTATGCCGCACAAGTCGTCGGAGCTCCTCTCTCGAAGTTGGCTTGGACTTGCATCATCCTTCGCCACGGCGCCCCGCCTGTCATCGGACCGTTGTACAAAGACGCTTGCGCGCCGTTCGCCGATCGGTCGGGTCCTGTCAGGCCGCGACCAGCTGCGCTCGCTCGATGCTCGTGGCGGGCGGGGACTGCGCCCGCTGCGCGCCCAGATAGCGCCTGGCCTCTGCGAGGCGCGACGCACATTCGCGCGCCTGCGACGAGCGCTCGAGCGAGGTGCGTGGGGCGTCGAGGACTTGGCATGAGGGGCCTTTGTACCCATCGTCATGGTACGCGACGAGCGACAGCTCCTCGAGCACACGGACGAGCCGCGCGCAGCCCGCGCCCGAGCGCGGGCGCTCGCGAGGCC
>JACCXP010000104.1 GCA_013696905.1 Thermoleophilaceae bacterium | reverse complement strand
AGGAGCTCCGCCACCCGCTCAGCGTCGTCTTGCCGCGCGGCACGCACCATGACGCCGGAGGTCGTGCTCGCTTCGCCGGTCATCGAGCGCACGCATCCTAGTGCCGGCGCGGCGTTCCTAGACTGGCGAGCATGTCGCGCTTCGCCGAGCCGCCCGATCCCGTCTTCCAGGCGCTCAACTCCTCGATCTCCTTCGATCATCGCCTCGCGCCCTACGACATCGAGCAGTCGCGCGCCCACGTGCGCATGCTCGCCGGCGCGGGCATCGTCTCGAGCGACGACGCGGCGACGATCGAGCGAGGGCTCGAGGCCGTCGGCGCCGAGCTCGACGGCGGCTTGTTCGAGCTGCGCGCGGACGACGAGGACATCCACATGGCGATCGAGCGCCGGCTCACCGAGATCGTCGGTCCGGTTGGCGGCAAGCTCCACACCGCCCGCTCGCGCAACGACCAGGTCGCCACCGACGTCGTCATGTACGTGCGCCATCACGCCCGCACTGCCCGCGCGGCGCTGCATGCGCTGATGCGGACGCTCGTCGCGCTCGCCGAGCGTCACGAGGACTGGGCGATGCCCGGCTACACACACCTTCAACGCGCGCAGCCCGTCTACCTCTCGCACCACCTGCTGGCCTACTTCTGGAAGTTTCGCCGCGACCACCTGCGCTTCGGCTTCTGCCTGGCGGCCTCGGACGAGCTCCCGCTTGGCGCGGGCGCGCTCGCGGGGGTCAACTTCGACACCGATCGCCACGAGCTGGCACGCGCACTCGGCTTCGGCACGGTCGCGGAGAACTCGATCGACGCCGTCTCGAATCGCGACTTCGTGCTCGACTACCTGGCCGCCGCCGCGACCGCGGCCACCCATCTGTCCCAGCTCGGCGCCGAGATCGTGCTGTGGTCGAGCCAAGAGTTCGGCTTCTGCGAGGTGTCCGACGCCTTCGCGTCCGGCTCGAGCATCATGCCGCAGAAGAAGAACCCAGACGCGGCCGAGCTGCTGCGCTCCAAGGCCCCGCGCGTAGCGGCGCACCTGATCGGCCTGCACGGCGTGATCCACGGCCTGCCACTCACCTACAACAAGGACCTCCAGGAGGACAAGGAGCGCCTCTTCGACGCATCCGACACGCTCGAGCTGACGCTCGCCGCCGCGACCGGGATGCTCGAGGGCATCTCCTTCCAGCGCGAACGAATGGCCAGCGCGGCGGCCGACGAGTTCCCCGCGGCCACCGACGTCGCCGACCTGCTGGTGGGGAGAGGGGTTCCCTTTCGCGAGGCGCACGGCGTCGTCGCGGGCCTCGTGCGCCACGCGCTCGAGCGGGGCAAGCAGCTCTCCGAGGTCACCGCCGAGGAGCTATCGGAGCTCGCGCCGCAACTCGACGCCGCCTACTACGCGCTGCTTGAGGAAGGCGCGTGGCTCGAGTCGAAGCGCTCGGAAGGCGGCACGGCGCTGCCGCGCGTGCGCGAGCAGCTCGAGCGCGCGCACGCGGCGCTTGTCGAGGCGTCGGCGTGAGCACGCCCACCGCGTACGGCGACTGTGACCCTCGGACGCCGGCGTTCTACGACCGCCCGGTCGTGGAGGTGGCGCCGGCGCTCGTCGGCTGCCTGCTAGCCCACGAGGAAGCGCTCGGGAGGATCGTCGAGACCGAGGCCTACCACGAGGACGAGCCGGCTTGTCACGCCCACATCGGCCTCACCGTGCGCACGCACACGCTGTTCGAGCCGCCCGGCCACGCCTACGTCTATCGCTCCTACGGAGTTCACGCGCTCCTGAACGCCGTCGTGGAGGAAGCGGGAGTCGGGGCTGCGGTCCTGATCAGGGCGCTCGAGCCGCTGGAGGGCCTCGAACAGATGCGCGCCCGACGCGGGCTCGAAGATCGGCGCGCACTCTGCTCGGGCCCTGGGAAGCTCACGCAGGCGCTCGGCATCGGCCTCGACCTGAACGGAACGTCGCTGACCGATGGGCCGATCGGACTGCTGCCGCGGGCGACTGGTGACGAGCCCGAGATCGTCTCCGGCGAGCGGATCGGCATCACGAGGGCGATCGAGCTCCCGTGGCGCTTCTGCGACGCGGCGAGCGACTGCGTGTCGCGCCCGCTCCCGGCGACCGCGCGCTCCCGGCGCGGCGCTCGACGCTACTCGCC
>JACCXP010000097.1 GCA_013696905.1 Thermoleophilaceae bacterium | reverse complement strand
GGGCCCGCGGCTCTAGCCGCGCGCGCCGGCGGCTTCGATCTTCGTGATCTTGAGCTCGCGGGCGGGGCCGCGCGGCACCGGGACCGACACGACGTCGTTGCGACGGTGGCCGATCAGGGCCTTGCCGACGGGTGACTCGTTCGAGAGCTTGGCCTCGGACGGATTCGCCTCGGCCGATCCGACGATCTTGTACTTGACCGACTTGTCGGTCTTCTGGTCCTTGACGTGTACGACCGAGCCGACGGAGACGATGTCGGTGGAGACGGCGTCCTCGTCGATCACGCTGGCCGAGCGGAGCTTGTCCTCGAGGTCGGCGATCTGGCGCTCGAGCATCGCCTGCTCGTTCTTGGCGTCGTCGTATTCGGAGTTCTCCGAGATGTCGCCGAACTCGCGCGCCTCCTTGATGCGCTCGGCGACCTCGCGGCGGCGCGCGGTGGAGAGGTGCTCGATCTTCGTCTGGAGCTCTTCAAGCCCCTCTGGAGTGAGGATCACGTCTTTGGCCATAAGAAAACCCCCTGCTCTCTTGCCAGGGGGACGGGTGAATATAGCAAGGCCCTTCGGCCCACAAAGCAGGTCCTAGAGATGGTCGCTAGGCGGCCACCGGTTCCCCTTGGGAGGCCCCCAGCAAGGCGATCGCGCACCGCGCATCGGCCGTCGTGGGGGCCTCGACGAGCGCCCGCTGCTCGCGCTTCGAGAGCCGAAGCGTGGCTGCGTACCACGGGTAGAACTTGCGTAGGTAGCGCCCGGCGCGTTCCACGCCCAGGTGCTCCTCCGCGCGCGCGATCACCCACAGCAGCTCGTGCATGACCTCGGCGCGGGTGGGCTCTCCGTCGCGCCGTCCGAGCAGCCGCTCGAAGCGCCAGGGATTGCCGAGCGAACCGCGCGCGAGCATCACGGCAGCGGCTCCGGTCGAGTCGAACGCCTGGCGCACGGCGGTGTCGGAGGAGAGCCCGCCGGACACGATCACGGGTGCGTCGAGGCGCTCGACGAGCTCGGAGGCGAGGTCGTAGTCGGGGCGGCCCGCGTGCTCCTGGGCCGCGTGGCGCGGGTGGAAGGTGATCGCGGCTACGCCGGCCTCGGCCACCAGGCGCTCCGCCAGGGCGACACCGGTGCGCTCTCCCGGGCGCTGACCCGAGCGCAGCTTGACCGTCACGGGCAGGCCGCTCCCCTCGCGCGCGGCCCGGGCGATGCGCACGGCGCGGTCGGGGTCGTCGAGCAGGGAAGCCCCGGCGCCCGTCTTGCAGACCTTGCGCACCGGGCAGCCCATGTTGAGGTCGATCAGGTCGGCGCCTGCCTCGGCGACCATCCGAGCGGCCTCGCGCATCACGTCGGGATCGTGCCCGAAGAGCTGCATCGACACCGGATGCTCGTCGGGGTGGATGCGCAGGAACTCGCGGTGGGTGCGCTCATCTCCGTAGCTCAAGCCGAAGCTCGAGACCATCTCCGACACGGCCAGGCCGGCGCCGTGTCGCCTCGCCTGGAGACGCACGAACCAGTTGCCGATCCCGGCCAGCGGAGCCAGCACCAGGCGGTTGGGGAGGCGGTGGCCTCCGAGCGTCCAGGGCTCCGTGAGCGCACGCATCCTCGGTGAACGTTAGAGGCCTACTCAGCGGTTGCGCTCCCACATCAGCCGCAGCCCGGTGAGCGTGAGCAGGTCGTCCGTCTCGTCGATCTGGTCGCAGTAGGGCACGATCGCGTGCGCGAGCCCGCCGGTCGCGATGGCCTGCGCCGGGACGCCGAGCTCGGCCCGCACCCGGCTGACGATCCCGTCCACGAGCCCGGCGGAGCCGTAGACGGCGCCGGACTGGAGCGCCGCGCGCGTGGTCTTGCCGATCACCGCCCGGGGCGGCTCGATCTCAACCTTGGTCAGCTTCGCCGCGCGCTGGAAGAGCGCCTCCATCGAGACCTCTACGCCGGGGCAGAGCACGCCGCCGATGTACTCGCCGTCGGCGGAGACGACGTCGAAGTTGGTCGAGGTGCCGAAGTCGACGACGACGCACGCCGAGGCGAAACGGTCGTAGGCCGCGACGGCGTTGACGAGCCGATCGCTGCCGACCTCGTGCGGGTTGTCCATGCGGATCGGCATGCCGCTTCGCAAACGCGGCCCGACGACCGCCAGCCCACCCGCCAGGTAGCGCTCCGACACCTGCTCGTACTCGTGCGCGAGCTCCGGGACGACCGAGGAGACGATCGCCTGGGCGGCATCGCGCAGGGCGAGGCCCCTGAGCTCGAGCAGGCCGGCGAAGAGGCACGCGAGCTCATCCGCCGTCGCCTCACGAACCGTCGCGAAGCGCCAGTGCTCGAGCAGGACCTCGTCGCGAAAGAGGCCGAGGTGGGTCTGGGTGTTGCCGACGTCGATCGCGAGCAGCACGCGATCGATTATCCCGCCTCGCCGACCTACAACGTCGCGACCCGCTCGACGCGCTGGTCGGCGAGCAGTGGCAGCACGGAGGCGAGGCGGGTGCCGTCGGGCAGCTCGAGCTCGGGATCGATGTCGAGCAGCGGCTGGAGCACGAAGCGCCGCCTAAGGATCTCCGGATGGGGCAGCGTGAGCCGCTCCGACTCGTGCGGATGCTCGCCGAGCAGCAGCACGTCGATGTCGATCGAGCGGGGGCCGTGGCGCTCGACGGGTTGGCGCCTGCCGAGCTCTCGCTCGAGCCGCTTGGCGAGGTCGAGCAACGCCTCGGGATCGAGCTCGGTCTCGATCTCGAGGCATATGTTGAGGAAGTCGGGCTGGTCGAGCACGTCGCCCTGCGGGGCGGTCTCGTAGACGGGCGAAGACGCTGACACCCGCACGCTCGGGCTCGCCGCGAGCATGCCGCGAGCGACACGCAGGCTCGCGAGCCGGTCGCCCACGTTCGAGCCGAGCCCGAGGAAGCCCCTCAAAGGCTCAGCCTGGCCGCAGGGTCAGGCGGCCTCGGCGGCCGTCCCGCCGCGGATCAGCTCGAGCGTCTCGAGCGGTATCTCCTCGAGCGCGGCGACGACCTGCGGGTCGAACTGAGCGCCCGACTCGAGCGCGATCTCGTCGAGCGCTGCCGGGACCGACGAGGAGGGACGGTAGGGGCGCTCGGTGGTGATCGCGTCGAGCGTGTCGGCGACCGCGAAGATGCGCGCCGGCAGCGGGATCTCCTCGCCGACGAGCCCGTCGGGGTAGCCGCGTCCGTCCCAGCGCTCGTGGTGAGAGCGCACGACCTCGTTCGCCCGCGCGAGGAAGTGGATCTCCGAGATGATCTCCGACCCGAGCACGGTATGGCGGCGCATCAGGTTCCATTCCGAGCGCGTCAGCGGTCCCGGCTTGTGCAGGATCGAGTCCGAGATGCCGACCTTGCCGACGTCGTGGAGCAGGAAGCCGAACTCGATCTGCGGGTCGTCGGTCATCGTCGGGTCGACGCCGGCTGCAAGCTCGAGGCCGTAGGCGGCCACCCGCTCGGCGTGGCGGCCGGTGTACGCGTCGCGTGCCTCGACGGCGTTGATCAGGACGCGGACCGTCGCCACCCACGAGTCGCGCACTGCCTGCGCCTGCTCGCGTTCGCGCCTGAAGGTGTCGCGTAGGTCGGCCGCGAAGCGCTCGAGCTGGCGCTCGCGGTCCACGGCGCGGCGCTCGTGCTCGGCCAGCTCCTGCCGCAGGCGTTCCAGTTCGTTCGTGAGCAGTTCTTCGACCATGAATCGCGAGGCCCGCGCCTCGCTATGTCAAGTTCGCCTGAGCCCGCGTGGCCCCTTCTTTTCGGGCGTCAGCCGCGCTCCTTCCATACCTCCACCGAGACCTCGTCGACGGGCAAGGGGATCGGCGGCTCCGGCTTGGTCGCCCGGACGCTCACCGATCCGGCCCCGTAGCGGTCCATCACCCTGTCTGCGATCGCCGAGCACAGTCGCTCGAGCGTGCGGTAGGAGCGCTCCTGCGCGGCAAGCGCGACCTGCTCGCAGACGTCCGCGTAGTCGATCGTGTCCTCGAGCCGGTCGGTGACGGTGGCGTCACACTCGTCGAGCTCGAACGAGAGGTCGAAGACGAGCCGCTGGCCGACCTCGCGCTCCGCCTCGCCGACGCCGTGGCGCGTGTAGAGCGACAGGCCGGAGATCTCTACCGCGACAGCGGGCTCGGGCGACTCCCCGTCGTCCTCGTCGCCTGGGCCTATCGACTCTTCGTGCTCGTCCACGCTGCCTCGCGGCCGACCGTAGCAGCGGCCACGGTGAGCGCATCGCGCAGCTCGGCGACGTCATGGACGCGGAAGACGGATGCGCCGCGCTCGTAGGCGAGCACGCTGGTCGCGATCGTGCCGGGCACGCGCTCGCCCTCGGATCGGCCGGTCAGGCGCCCGAGGAAGGACTTGCGCGAAGTGCCGACTACGACCGGGCGGCCGATGCGGGCGATCTCGTCGAGGCGGCGCAGCAGCTCGAGGTTGTGCTCGAGCGTCTTGCCGAAGCCGATCCCGGGGTCGAGCCAGACGTCGCTCTCCGCGATCCCAGCGGCGACCGCAAAGGCGAGGCGCTGCTCGAGGAAGGCCTCGACCTCCGCGACGACGTCGTCGTAGCGCGGCTCCTCCTGCATCGTTCGCGGCTCGCCGCGCATGTGCATCAGGCAGCACACCGCTCCTCTCTCAGCCACGACCTCGACCATCGTCGGGTCGAAGCGAAGGGCCGAGACGTCGTTGACGATCGTCGCGCCAGCGGCAAGCGCCGCCCGAGCCACGCCCGCCTTGGTCGTGTCGATCGAGATCGCCGCCGACACGTCGCCTGCGAGCGCCTCGACTACGGGGAGCACGCGGCGCAGCTCCTCCTGCTGCGAGACGGGCTCGGCGCCCGGCCGCGTCGACTCGCCGCCGACGTCGAGCTGATCGGCGCCCTCGCCCGCCAGCCGCCTGCCGTGCGCGACGGCGGCGTCGGTGGCGAAGAAGCTCCCGCCGTCCGAGAAGGAGTCCGGGGTGACGTTGACGACGCCCATGACGGCGAAGCCGTGCCGGCGAATGCCGCTCAGGGGCTCGCTCAGGAGAGCTGCGGGCGCTGCGTGTGCTCGTCGGCGCGCATGTCGACGGTGCCACCCGCGAGCCCGGGTCGCGGCAGCGGACGCGGGCCCTCGCGGCTCGGCTTGCGCTCGCGTCGCTCGGGCTCGGGCTCCGGCTCGGGCTGGGGAACGACCGGCTCCTCGGGCCCGAAGACGTCCTGCTCGAGCTTGCCGTCGAGCAGCGCGATGAACTCCTCGCGCTCGATCGTCTCGCGGCGCAGCAGGATCTCCGACGTGTAGTCGAGCTGATCGCGGTGATTGGCGAGGATCTCGCGAGCGACCTGGTGGGCCTCCTCGACGACGCGACGGATTTCGCCGTCGATCTCGCGCGCGACGTCGTCGGAGTAGTCGGGCTCCGACGAGAACTCACGCCCAAGGAAGGGCTGGCCATGGTCGTGGCCGAAGACGCGCGGGCCGAGCTTCTCGGACATGCCGAAGCGCATCACCATCTGCTTGGCGGTCGCGGTCACCTTCTCGATGTCGTTGGAGGCGCCGGTCGTGATCTCCTGGAAGACGATCTCCTCGGCGGCGCGGCCGCCGAGCGTCATCGCCATCGTGTCTGACAACTCGGCGCGCGTGGTGAGGAACTTGTCCTCGGTCGGCAGCGAGATCGTGTAGCCGAGCGCCTGCCCGCGCGAGATCACCGAGATCTTGTGCACGGGGTCCGTGAACTCGAGGAAGTGGGCGACGATCGCGTGGCCCATCTCGTGGAAGGCGGTGATCCGCCGCTCCTTCTCGCTCATAACGCGCGTCTTCTTCTCGGGCCCCGCGATCACCCGCATGATCCCCTCCTCGAGCTGCAGGTGGTCGATCTCGCGCAGTCCCTGGCGCGCCGCCAGCAGCGCCGCCTCGTTGACGAGGTTGGAGAGGTCGGCGCCGGTGAAGCCGGGGGTCTGGGCAGCGAGGTTGTCGAGGTCGATGTGCTTCGACAGCGGCTTGCCGCGGGTGTGCACGGCGAGGATGTGCGCGCGCCCCTTGCGGTCGGGGCGGTCGACCACGATCTGGCGGTCGAAGCGCCCGGGGCGCAGCAGCGCAGGATCGAGGATGTCGGGCCGGTTGGTGGCCGCGATCAGGATGATGTTGTCCTTCATCTCGAAGCCGTCCATCTCGACCAGCAGCTGGTTGAGCGTCTGCTCGCGCTCGTCGTGACCACCGCCCATGCCGGCGCCGCGGTGGCGCCCGACGGCGTCGATCTCGTCCATGAAGATGATGCAGGGCGAATTCTGCTTCGCCTGCTCGAACAGGTCGCGCACGCGCGAGGCACCGACGCCCACGAACATCTCGACGAAGTCGGAGCCCGAGATCGAGAAGAAGGGCACGCCGGCCTCCCCGGCCACCGCGCGCGCAAGCAGCGTCTTGCCCGTGCCCGGCGGACCGTAGAGGAGGACCCCCTTGGGGATGCGCGCCCCGAGCGCCTGGAACTTCTTCGGGTTCTCGAGGAACTCCTTGATCTCGTGCAGCTCCTCGACCGCCTCGTCGACGCCCGCCACGTCGCGGAAGGTGATCTTCGGCGAGTCGACCGACATCCGCTTGGCGCGCGACTTCCCAAACGACATCACCTTCGAGCCGCCGCCCTGCATCTGGTTGATGATGAAGAGCCAGAACAGCAGGAAGATCACGAACGGGAGCACGTAGGTGAGGATCGAGACCCAGCCGCCGCCGCCCGTGCCCTTGATCTCGAACGGGATCCGCTCCGCGCGCAGGGTGTTGATGAGGTTCTGCTCGGTGTTCGGCAGGTAGCCGGTCTCGTACGTGCGGGGCTGGTCGGCGCCGGGTGGCGTCGCGAGCTCGACGTCGAGCGTGTTGTCCTTCGTGTTGAGCGTGAGCCGCTTGACGTCGCCGGCCTCGACCTGGGCGAGGAACTCCGGGTAGGTCGGAACCCGCTCAGGCTGGTTCGGGCTGATCAGCCGCTGGACGAAGAACGCCAGCACGACGACGATCAGGATCGGGAAGGCGGCGCTCTTGAAGAATCGGGTCATGGTGCGCTCTCGGCTCTGTCGGTACGGGTCCCGCGGACCTTGAGACGAGAAAGTGAGGCTATCAAGGCACCTGAAGACCCCGTAAAGGTTGGCCGGCCGCCTCCAGGCGTGGTCAAGCCCCGTCGAGCGCCGCCACGTACGGCAGGTTGCGGTAGCGCTCGGCGTGGTCGAGGCCATATCCGATCGCGAAGCGGTTCGGGATCTCGAAGCCCACGTAGCGGATCGGCAGGTCCACCTTGCGCCGCTCGGGCTTCGTCAGCAGGGCACAGACCTCGAGCGACGCGGGATCGCGTGCGCGCAGCGTCCGCAGTAGGTAGGAGAGCGTCAGCCCCGAGTCGACGATGTCCTCCACGATCAGCACCTCGCGGCCCTCGATCGAGGCGTCGAGATCCTTGAGGATGCGCACGACGCCCGAGGAGTCGGTGGACGATCCATACGAGGAGACGGCCATGAAGTCGAGCTCGCACGCGACGGTCAGGCAGCGCATCAGGTCGGCCAGGAAGAAGACGGCTCCCTTCAACACTCCGACCAGGAAGAGGTCGCGACCCTCGTAATCGGCGGAGATCCGCTCGCCGAGCTCCTGCACTCGCCGCGCGAGATCGTCCGCCTCCACGAGGACGTCGCCTACCGGGGCGCCGACCATCGCCGCAGTGTAGAAGAGCCGCGAGGGCCCCGCTCGTCAGTCGAGCGCCCGCCGCGCGGACAGCGACACGACCGCGTCGTGCTCGGTCCGAGAGGTCGCCCGGAAGCGCTCGCCGACCGCCACCCCGGCCACCCATGCGATCTCTCCGTCGGCCTCGACCACGGGCAGCATGCGCCGCAGCGCGCGCGGGACCTTGCTGTCGGTGAAGAGGTCCTGGAGTGACTTGCTGCCGCCGAGACCGGGCGGGCGGATGCGGTCGCCGGCGCGCCACGCCCGCACGACCGCGGAGCGTCCGAGCGCCTCGGCCGCGAGCTCCTCCTCGCCGCCGGGGCCGAAGCGAGCTTCGACGATCCAGCCACCGAAGCGGGCGGTGCCCGGCAGCGCGAGCGCGACCGGCTCGGGCGTCTCCTGCTCGTCCGGGGTAAGCGAGAAGCGCAGCGTGCCGTACTCCGCCACGGCGCGCAGGCCGCCGCCGAGGTCGAGGCCGGCGCTTCCGCCGGCGCGCCCGAGCTCGAGCACCGCGTCGGCCTCCGCCCGCGAAAGCGATCGACTCGCGCCCGCCGCCGTCTCCGCCATCCGGCGCAGGACGAGGCGGCGAAGCGCCGGCGGCTCGTGCTCGAGCTCCGCTCGCTGAACCCCCGCCGGACCACCGAGGCGCGCAAGGGTCGAGTCGACCAGGCCATCGAGCAGCTCGGCTTCGTCGCGCAGCAGCGCACTCGAGTCGGCGATCGTGCGCTCGGCGGCGGGAGCGATCTGTCGGAGCACTGGGAGGATCTCCTCTCGCACGCGCGCGCGCGCGAACCGTGCGTCGCGATTCGACTCGTCCTCGCGCCAGTCGAGCCCGCGCGAGCGACACCAGGCCCGCGTGTCGGAGCGCGAGGCGCCGAGCAGCGGCCGTACCAGACGCCCCCGCCGCGGGCTCATGCCGAGCAGTGCCCGTCGCCCCGGCGAGGTGGCGAGGCGGTAGAGCACGGTCTCGGCCTGGTCTGAGAGCGTGTGCCCGGCGGCGTAGTCGCCGGCGGCGTGCCGGGCCGCGAGCGAGTAGCGCGCTTCGCGCGCCTCGGCCTGCAGGTTGCCCCGCGCGGGCAGCTCGACCCGCTCCACGAGCAGCTCGAGTCCCAGCCGTGCGCAGAGCCGCCGGCAGTGCTCCTCGTCTGCCGCCGACTCCGCGCGCAGCCCGTAGTTGACGTGGAGCGCCGTCGCCCGCGCCCCGAGCTGCACCGAGACGTCGAGCAGGCAGATCGAGTCGGCCCCGCCGGAGAGCAGCACGAGCAGCGGAGCTTGCGCTCGGATCAGGCCGCTCGCGCGTGCCGCCACGAGCGCCCGCTGCTCGGGCTCGGCGCTCATCTACTGCTCGGAGACGGTCAGCCGCTCCTGCGCCCGGGGCGGCGGTTCCTGTCGCGGGTTCACGAGATCGAGGATGACGGCGAGGTCAGCGCCGATCTGGTCGAGCCGCCCCTCGAGGCCCGCGCTGCGAGCGTCTGACTCGACCAGGGCGTCGAGGCGCCCGCCGAGCCGGTCGAGTGACTCCTCGATGCCCTCCAGGCGCTGCGAGACCGAGCGCACGCGACGGGTCAGGCGCTCGAGATCGGCCGCCGACGGCACCCCGAGCGCGCCCATCGCAGCCTCCTGGGCCTGCGCGGCGCGGTCGCGGGCGTCGAGCGCGTGCGCCAGCGCGGCGGCGACGACGGGGCTCTTGGCGAGCTCTTCGGCGACCTTGCCGAGCGCGTCCTCGCCCTGTCGCGAGAGGCGATCGACAAGGCTCTCCTCGTGCGGGTCGTCGATCACGCGGCTCGAGCCTACAGCAGCACCGCACGCGGCCCATGGTGTGACGCTCGAGTGCAGGATGAGACTGGGTGGGGCGCGAATGAACTTAGGCGCACTTGACTTCCGCCCCCCGTGTTCCGATTACAACTCCGTAGCAAGTCGTGACGGCGCTCCGTTAGCTTTCGCCGCTTGGCGAGGCGCTCGGGCCACACACACACAGCTCCAACGAAAGAGGCAACCCGACCCATGCCAAGCCGGCTCGTCCCGTCGTCACTCGGCGCAGCCGTGCTCGTCGGCCTGCTCGTGCTGTTCGTTACGCCGGCGTCCGCGGAGATCCTGACAGTGACCGTTCGCTCACCCGACGGCGCCACTCAGCAGCTGCAGGTCGACGTGCCTGCGGGCACGCCGCTCGAGCAGATCGCGGTGCCGGGGCTGCCGGGCGCGGTCGTGGTCGAGGTGAGCGGATCGAGCGTGGAGGTGGCGCCGCAGTCGAGCCCCCAGCCGGCCGAACCGGCCGGCCAGGCGCCGGTCGGGGCGCAGCGCTCGGCGTCGGCGAGCGAGAGCGAGAAGGCGACGAACAGCAAGCCGCTGCGGCGGCGTTACGCCAAGCAGCGCAACCGGCGGGCGCAGCGCGAGGCCAGGCGCCGTCAGGCGCCCATCAGG
>JACCXP010000079.1 GCA_013696905.1 Thermoleophilaceae bacterium | reverse complement strand
CGCCCGACAGGAGAACCGCCGTGCCGAACCTGACGATCCGCCTGCGCGACATAGCGAAGTCGTTCGGCCCGATCAAGGCCGTCGACGGGCTCGACCTCGACGTCGCGGAGGGGACCTGCGTGGGGCTGCTGGGACCCAACGGCGCCGGCAAGAGCACGACGATGAAGGTGCTGACCGCGCAGGCGATCGCCGATCGCGGCGAGATCGACGTGCTCGGCTACAAGCTGCCCGAGCAGTCGAAGTCCGCGCGCGCCGAGATGGGCGTCGTGCCCCAGCTCGACAACCTCGACACCACGCTCACAGTCGAGCAGAACCTCGTCGTGTTCACCTACCTCTATCGCGTCCCACGCGGCGAGCGACGGGCCGCGGTCGAGCGCGCCCTGGAGATGGCGAGCCTCGGCGACCGCCGCGACACGCGCGTGGACAAGCTGTCGGGCGGCATGCGCCGGCGGCTGCTGATCTCGCGCGCGCTCGTGCACCGGCCACAGCTCGTGCTGATGGACGAGCCGACGGTTGGACTCGACCCGCAGGTACGCCAGGAGATCTGGGCGCTGATCGACAGCCTGCGGGCCGAGGGCGCCTCGATCTTGATGTCGACGCACTACATCGAGGAGGCCGAGCGGCTCGCCGACACCGTCACGATCATGTCCCACGGCAAGGTCGTCGCGAGCGGGCCCCCGGCGCAGCTCGTGGCCGAGCACGCCGGCCGCGAGGCGATCGAGATCTATGGCCCACCGGCGAAGCTCGCGGAGGCCGAGGCGGCGGCGATCGCGGCCGGCCTGCGCACGCGGCGGACAGGGACCTCGATCGCGGTGCTGCGGCTCGACTCCGCAAACGGCGACGCGCCGGAGGGCGAGCGGCGCCCAGCGAACCTCGAGGACGTGTTCGTGCTCTTGACCGGTGAGGAGATAGCGTGAGCGCCACGACCGCGGTGGCGCGCCGCAGCCGCCGGCTCGGCCGGCTCGAGCGCCCGGCGCTCGCCGGCGTGCTCGTGCGCGAGGTGATCAACTTCTCCTCGTTCTGGCGCTCGGTGACGTTCTCCTCGACCGTCGAGCCGACGATCTACCTGCTCGCGTTCGGCTTCGGCTTCGGCTCGCTCGTGTCGCAGGTCCAGGGCCTCGACTACGTGGACTTCGTCGGCACGGGCACCGTGGCAACCGCGGTCATGTTCTCGTCGGTCTTCGCGACCATGTTCGGGACCTTCGTCAAGCGCGAGTTCCAGCGCACCTACGACGCGATCCTCGCCGCCCCGGTGGATGTAGAGGAGCTCGTCACCGGCGAGGTGCTGTGGGTCGCCGCGCGCGCGGGCGTCTACGGCTCGATACCGCTGCTCGTGGCGATGATCTTCGGCCTCGACCCGAGTTGGGGCATGCTGGCCGTGCCTCTGATCGGCTTCGTCACCGGCTTTGGCTGGGCGGCGTTCGGCGTGCTGGTCTCGGCGATCCTCAAGTCGATCGACCACTTCTCCTACGTCACGAGCATCGTGATCACGCCGGTCTTCCTCGTCGCCGGCACCTACTTCCCGCTCGACGGGCTGCCCCGGTGGGCGCAGCTCCTCGGCCAGTTCAACCCCCTCTTTCACTGCGTGGAGCTGGTGCGCCACGCGGCGTTCGGGTGGGAGGGGCTGACCGACCTAGGCCACGTCGGCGCGCTGCTCGCTTTCGGGCTCGTGATGTGGCGCCTGGCGATCTGGCGCACGAACGTCCGCCTCGTGGTCTGAAGCGCCCCGCGCTCTGTAGCCTCCGGTAGATGCTGGAGCTAGAGGTTCTGGCCATGCTCGCGACTACGGCCCGGGTCGGCCGATGACCGGCAGCCAAGGCGTGGCAAGCGCCGGGTCGAGGAAGATCCGCGTCGTCGTGGCAAAGCCCGGCCTCGACGGCCACGACCGGGGCGCCAAGATCATCGCCCGCGCTTTGCGCGAGGCGGGCATGGAGGTCATCTACACCGGCCTGCATCAGACGCCGGAGCAGATCGTCGCCACGGTCGTGCAGGAGGACGCCGACGCCGTCGGGCTGTCGATCCTCTCGGGTGCCCACATGACGCTCGTGCCGCGGGTGATCGACCTGCTCAGGGCCGAGGGGGCCGAGGAGGTGGTCACGATCCTCGGCGGCACGATCCCGGCCGACGACATCGACGAGCTGAAGGGACTCGGCGTCGCCGAGGTGTTCACCCCCGGCGCGACGACCGACGACATCATCGCCTTCATCCGCACCGCCGTCACGGGCTAGCCGACCGGTGAAGGTCTGCGTGCTCGTCAAGGAGGTCCCCGACCCCGGGGTCCCGAAGCGCCTCGATCCCACCAGCGGCCGGCTCGATCGCACGGGAGCTCGGGGCCTCAACCCGTTCGACGCCCACGCGCTCGAGGCCGCCGTGCGCCTGCGCGAGTCCGCGATCCCGCCGGTGGAGAAGATCGTCGCCGTGACGATGGGGCCGGACGGCGCGGCGCGCGTGCTTCGAAGGGCGCTCTCGATGGGCGCCGATCGCGCGCTGCACCTGAGCGACCCGGTGCTCGCCGGGTCGTGCGTCGTCGCGACGGGCTACGCGCTCGCCCGCGTGCTCGAGCGCGAGCGCCCGGACCTCGTCCTGCTCGGCCAGCAGTCCGACGACGGTGAGTGCTACGCGATGGCCTCGATCGTCGGCGAGCAGCTCGGGATGCCGGCGCTCTCGCAGGTCAGCCGGCTCGAGCTCACGGGCGCGACGCTGCGCTGCGAGCGCCAGGCCGAGTACGGCTACGACCTCGTCGAGCTCGACCTGCCGGCGGTCGTGTCGGTCGGCGACGCTCTCAACGAGCCGCGCTACCCGTCGCTGAAGGCGCTCGTGCGCGCTCGCGAGGCGCCGGTCGAGACGTTGTCGGCCGCCGCCGCCGGGATCGAGCCTCACCGCGTCGGCGCGATCGGCTCACATACGCGCGTGCTGGCAGTGGCCGAGCCCGCGGCACGCGCGCCCGTTGAGCTGCTCGACGGCTCGCACCCCGAGGCGGCGGTCGAGCGGGTCGTCGCCTGGCTGGGAGAGCGGGGGCTCCGATAGCGCTCGCCCGCCGCGCGGCATGCAGCCGGTGAGCGGCGTGCTCGCGTACGCGCTGCACAACGAGGGCTCGTTTCACCGCGACTCGCTCGGCGCCGTGTCCGAGGCCGCGCGGCTGGCCTCGGAGCTCGGCGAGGAGGCAGCCGCGATCGTCGTCGGCGGCGACGAGCTCGACGACGCGCTGTGCGCGTC
>JACCXP010000074.1 GCA_013696905.1 Thermoleophilaceae bacterium | reverse complement strand
ACTGTTGGCTCCCAGGTCGCCCCAACCCGGCGGATGAGATCATCGCGAACGTGATATCTGACCATGCGGCCCATGACGACATGGTCAGATCTGGGCGCGATCACGGTCTCGAGCTGGCACTCCATGTTGATCAGTGCCTCGGCCACCCGAGGGGAGTCCGCACGACGGACGATGGCGCGGCCGTAACCTCCGCGGCCACGAACTCGTCGATCTCGGGCGGATGCTCGACGGAGGACTCGCCATCACTTGCGCCAGCGACAGCGAGACGACGTTGACTGCCAACTCTCCCGTGCCTTGAACGTTCTGCAGGGCGTCCTTCAGTTTGCCGTTCCCGTGCCCGTCGCTCGAGCGTGATGCACACGATCGTCGGTTGTGTCGATACGACAGTGAAGAAGCTGAGGGGCGCGAGATTGCGGCCTTGACAACTCTGTCGGTCGCTCTGATCCCGGTGCCGGCGCTCTGCCGGCTACTTCAACGAGTGGATCGTCATCGAGCCCGGCAACCCCGACTGGTACGTCGGCTTGATGAGCCTGTGGTGGTTTGTCCAATCGCCCGTGCGTTCAGTCCGCCGCCAAACCGCGGGCGCCTCACCTTCCGCCGCGCCGGTCGGTCGGGGGCTGCAGTAGCCGGAGCAGCTTATCGGTGGGACCACACAGGAGCTCCACCGATCGCACTGCGAATCAGCATCTCCAGCAAGACGGGCTATTGCCGACGTTGAAGAGTTCCCTGCTTCCCCACGCTCGCCGCCCTCTCAAGCTGAGCAATACCGCCCTACCGACGCGCCTCTGCGACTACGCTCACTCTTACAGCCCATGAGACAGGCTGCGGTTCCACAGGCCCCGATTCCCTCGCGGGCGGTCCGGTTCCCGGAGCAGCTCTCCGACGAGATCGAGCCGTTCGTGACCGCCAGCCTGCTCCTCCTCTCGCCCTGGTGATCGTCGCGAGCAAGGCCTTCGGCGACTCGACCGCCACGCCCTCGCGCACGGCGCTCTCGTAGCGAAGGAGCGCCTCCTGGACGATGTCCTCGGCGTCGCTGGCACTGCCCACCATCCGGTAGGCGATCGAGAGCAGCAGGACGGAGCTCCCGGCGCCCGCTGCCACGCAGGGCGGGCCGGCGCGGGCATTCGCGGCCGCGCTGGTGGGGTCTAGCGCTACTCATTGCGCCTCCAAGCCCGTGGGCGAACCGTCGCGAGCGCGCGGGCCGAGTCGCGGCCCTGTAGCTGGCGTCGCATCCCGGAATGCCCCCGCGCTGCGGGGTGCGTTCATCGCACGTCGCTGCCGCCCGCACCTGCCTCCCGGGCACTCGCGACCGCTCGAGCGCCGGCGAGCAGGACCGCTTCCGTACTGCGGGTCGCGCGGCTGAGGATGAAGGCCCCTTCAAGGCCGGTGAACATCTCGATCGTGAGCTGGCGGCTGCACGCCTCGTTAAGCCCGGCCGCGGTGAAGCGGCGCGTCCCAGCGGCGATCCAGCTATCGAAGACCTCGGCGGTGGCCTCGCGCAACGCCTCGCTCGTGCTCGCCACCTCGAGCGCGACGGTGGCGATCGGGCAGGCGTCGGCGTAGTCGGTTTCCTCCAACGTCGCGGCGGCGCCCTCGAAAAACGCCTCGATGCCAGCGACCGGGTCGGGTGACGCGTCCATGACCATCTCGAACAGCTCGAGGTACATGCGACCGGAGGCGCGGATCACCTCGCCGCCGAGCTGCTCCTTGCCCCCCGGAAAGTGGTGGTAGAGCGAGCCGAAGGGCGCGTGTGCCGCGGCAACGACCTGCTTGAGGCCGGTGCCGGTATAGCCGTGACGCCGAAACAGCTGGCCGGTCGCGTCGAGGATGCGGTCGCGCGTTGGCACAGGCACCCACACCAGGCTACTCTTCAAGCCTGCTAGAGCGATCTACCTAGAAGAGCGGACCCGTTAACGCAACCGTCTCAGTCCCCCCGAGCATCGCCGTGGCCATCGGCGCCGGCGCTGCCGTCGTCGCGCGTGCCCTGCTGACGCGCTTGCTGCTGGTCAAGCTCCGAAGCGACGTGCGTGCACTGAACGCCGGCGACCACGAACCGCTGCTGTCGAGGTACGCCCCCGAGGCGGTGCTGCGCTTCAACGACGGCAACCACCGCTGGGCCGGCGAGCACCGCGGCAAGCCCGCCATCGACCGCTTCCTGCGCAACTTCGTCGCCGCCGGGATCCAGGGCGAGATCAGCGAGCTCTTCGTCGCCGGGCCGCTCTGGCGGCTGACGCTCATCGTGCGCTTCGACGACGCTGCCACGGGGCCAGACGGCACCGAGCTCTACCGCAACCGCACCGTCCTTCTCGTGCGCACGCGCTGGGGGCGCATCGTTGCCCACGACGACTTCTACGAGGACACTGGGCGCATCAGCGTCCTCGAGGCGCGACTGCGAGCGCTCGGCGTGCAGGCGGTCAGCTGAGCACCCGCGCCCCTGGCGCGATTTCGGATTCGACGCCGAAGGCTCCGAGGCGAAGCACAACGCGTGGGCGCGGGCCAAACCGCGATCCGCCTGGCGAGCCTCGCTCGCCTGACCCGCGCTGGTATGGCTACCGACGCAGCGTTACCTCGTCGGAGGGCTCCAGGCCGGCGGCCTCGAGGGCCGCGGCCGTGGTCAGCGCTCCCGCCACCGGCCGGCCGCACGCCCTCTGGGATAGTCGCGGCCGTGCTGCTCTACGACAGCCCGGTCTCGGGCAACTGCTACAAGGTGCGGCTCCTCCTCGCGCACTTGGGGATCGCGTACGAGCGACGGACGATGGACGTCGTCGACCGCTCGGACCGCCCCCAGAAGCTCGGCGGGCTGAACCCCGCGCTGCGCGTTCCGACGCTCGTGCTCGACGACGGGCGGCCGCTCGCAGAATCTGGAGCGATCCTCTGGTACTTCGGCGAGGGAACCGACTTCGTGCCGCGCGACCGCTACGAGCGCGCGCAGGTGCTGCAGTGGATGTTCTTCGAGCAGTACGACCACGAGCCGGCGATCGCGGTCGTGCGCTTCTGGGTCGCATACTCGGGTCGGCCGGAGGCGTTCGCCGACCGGCTCGAGGAGCGCAGGGCGGCCGGCCACAGGGCGCTGGCGGCGATGGACCGCCACCTCGCCGGGCGCGACTTCCTCGTCGGGGACGCTCCGTCGCTCGCCGACATCGCGCTCTACGCCTACACCCACGTCGCCCACGAGGGCGGCTTCGACCTCGACGCCTACGCCGCGCTGCAGGCCTGGCTGGCCCGGATCGCGGCCCAGCCCGGGCACGTCCCGATCGAGCGCTAGTCGGGGTGGGGGGCCGCCAGCGCCCGCGGCGTTTCAGCCGGCGAAGACCTCCTCGAGCGACCGCGCGACGCCGTTCGCACGACCGACGAGCCATTCCGCGACAGCCTCACATGAGAGGAGCAGCGCACCACGCGTAACGTGGACACCCATCCATCGTTGCTCGCGCCGAGATCGAGGCCGGCGAGCAGCTCGCCGATCCGGGGATCGTCCGTCGCGGCATCGAGCGCCTCTCCCAGCTCGAGGAGCGCGTCGGGGTATCCATGGCCTACAACCGCGCCAATGGCCACCTGGCGCTGTGGACGATGGCTGTCCGGCGCGACGGTGCGGCCCGGGCACACGCCGAGCACCGCGCCGATCTGCACGCCGCCCGCGACCTGTACGCGATAGCGGGCGCCAACAAGGGCCTCGACGATGCAATGCGCTGTCAGGCGCTCGTCAACCTCGCCAACTCCTTCGACAACTGCGGACGCCACGCCGACGCGCTTGTCGCCTACGGCCAGGCGCTCGCCATATCGCCCGCTTTCACCATGGCGCTCGGCAACCGCGGCACCACGCTGCTGCACCGCGCCGCCCTCGAGGATGTCCACCAACATGCGCTGGTGAGCGAGGCCGTCGCCGCCCTCGACGCCGCCCTCGCCGATCCCGACGACGTCGTCGCCCACGGCGGCCCGGCTGCCCTGGCGGCCTTCCGGGCCGAGCGGGCTCGCATTCCCGGCACCCCGACGCACGTCCACGACCACGACCCACTCGAAGACCCCTACCTCGAGTGGTGCCGCCGCCAGCGTCTGTTCCTGCACCCCTCGCAGCGCTGCATCACCAAGAACACGCAAGTCCTCGACCGCCTCCCGCTGCGCGGCATGACCGTCGGGGTCAACGAGCGCTCCCAGCAGCGCCTCAAGACCCTGCAGGACTCGCTCAACTCGCTGCTGCAGGACTATCTCGCCGTCCGTTACCTCGCCTGGAGTGTGCTCGAGCCCGAGACGCCGCTGCGCGAGCACGCCGCCGCCGTCAGCGCCTACGCCTCCTTCTACGACAGCCTTACGTACGCCCGCTGGGGAGTAGGCACCGGACTGCGCGTCCTCGCCGTGGCCGCCGCCACCAACCTGCTCGACAAGACCGCCGGCGTCGCGCACCAGTACGCGCGCACCGCCCAGCAGCCCAGCCACGCGTACTTCCGCCGCTTCGGCCTGCTGCCGGCCAAGAAGAACCAGCCCGACCGGATGCTCCCGACCGTGGCCGCGGAGCTCGACGCGGGCAACCGCGGCCTGCTGGCGCTGTGCGACCTCGCCGGCGAGCTCGAGCGCCACACGCCGCTTAACGACTTGCTGGCGCGCCGTCACGCCGCCACGCACCGCACCGTCGACGTGCACCACATGCTCCTTGAGCCCGACGACGAGCAGTCGCCCTGGCTGGATCGCGTCGAGACCGGCGAGCTGGCCGACGCGCCGCTGGACCAGCTGCGCCGCGCTCGCGCCGCGCTTGTCTACCTCGCCGACGCCATCAACGACCGCGAGCGCCGAACCGCCCCCGACGGACCGCTGATCACCATGCCCTCGTGGCCCGCCGAGCGCGAGCGGCCTGACGACTGGTAGCCGCCCCGCGAACTGCGATTCGAGTGGGCGGCGACGTCCGTCGAGAACTCCGCGACTTCTTCTTCGGACGAGAACCTGCAGCCGCTGGAGCGCCCTCCCGTAGAACGATGGGTGACCGAGTCGGGGATCAGTCGTGCGCCAGCACGCTGATCACGACACCGTGCGGATCGCGAACGAAGAAGCGACGGACGCCCCAGCACTCGTCGACCGGGCCGTAGATGACCTCGTACCCGGCCCGGACTGCTTCAGCGTGCGCCGCATCGACGGCTTCGCGCGAATCGACGTCCACGCCCATATCGGGCAGCACGGGCCGCACGCCCGGCGG
>JACCXP010000059.1 GCA_013696905.1 Thermoleophilaceae bacterium | reverse complement strand
CGACGATCGCGAACACGCCCGGCCGCTGTACGAAGAGGTCCTGAGCCGAGCGCGCGCGCTGCCCAACGAGCTTTACGAAGCAATCGCACTCGGAGCGCTGGCCATGGTCGCCGTCGATGACGGCCGGGTGGCGGATGCGCTGTCGTTGTTGAAGCAGAACATGCCGATCTACCGACGCCTGGGAAACACGTTTCTGCTGACGGAGAATTTTTGTCGCACCGCGTACGCGCTCGCGGCTGGTGGCGACCTGGTGACGTCAGTTCGACTGATCGCATGCTGCGACGCCGTGTCCGAGGAAATTGGTGCCAGCCAACCCTGGGTCGCGAAGCAGAACGCCGAGACGCTCGCTTGCGCCCGCGAGCAGCTCGACGAGGCGCGCTTTGCCGAGGCATGGGACGAAGGCAGGGGGCTTACTTCGGACGAGGCGGTCGAGCTCGCGCTCGAGTCGCTCGAGATCGCCGTCGTTGCGGGCCACGAACGTCGCACGGCGCGCCTTTTCGTCCTGCGTGAGCTGACGCGCGGAGCGCGCCTCGAGCCCCGCCTGGCCGCGGGCCTCGGCGCGCGCCGCGCGCACCGCGTCATCGGCGACGACTGCCACAGTCGCGTCGAAGCCGTAGTCGGCTCCCGCCTCGAACAGCAGCGGCACCTCCACCACGGCCACGCCGGCACGCGGCCGAGCCGCCTCTACCTGCGCCCGCCAGTCGGCGACGCGGGCCCGTACGCGCGGCCACAGCAAACCCTCCAGCCACTCGCGCTCGCCGGGGCGCTCGAACACGACCTCGGCCACCGCGCGGCGATCGGTGTGCTCGTCGGGCGCGACCGAAGCCCCCAGTCGCTCGACGAGCAGGGCGCGAACCTCCGGCGTGTCGAGCAGCTCGTGCACGACCGCGTCGGTCGAGAGGGTGGCGGCGCCGAGGCGGGCGAAGGCCGCCAGCGCCTCGGACTTCCCCGCGCCGATGCCCCCGGTGAGGCCGATGAAGACGAGCGGGGCGCCGGGGGGCGCCGGGGTCACCTGAAGCTTCGGCCCTAGGGCGTGCCGCTTGGCTCAGGCGACGCCTCGGGGGCGCCGTTCGAGCCCGCGGCCTCGTCGCCCTCGGCCGGCGCGCCGTTGGTCGCAGCAGCGGGCTCGCCACCCTCGGCGAACACGTCCTCCGACAGGCCGAGCTCCGGCACGTGCTCCAAGTCGTTCTGGGAGACCTCGGGGGCGATCGGCGTCTCGCCGACCGAGCGCAGCGGCAGGATCTGATCCTCCACACGCTTCACCGACAGCGACAGCCGCCTGCGCTCCGAGTCGATCTCGAGGATCTTGACCCGCACCACATCGCCCTGGTTGACGATCTCGCGCGGGTTCTCGACGTGGTGCTGGGCGAGCTCCGAGATGTGCACGAGCCCCTCGACGCCGTCGAGGATCTCGACGAAGGCGCCGAACGTGACGACCTTCGTGACCTTGCCCTCGAGCTCGTCGCCGACGCTGTAGGTGTCGACGACGCGCTGCCAAGGGTCCTCCTGGGTCTGCTTGAGGCCGAGGGAGATGCGCTGGCGGTCGCGGTCGATGTCGAGCACCTTGACGGGCACCTTCTGGCCGATCGTGAGGATCTCGGACGGGTGGTTGACGTGGCTCCAAGAGAGCTCTGAGATGTGGATCAGGCCGTCGATGCCGTCGAGGTCGACGAAGGCACCGAAGTCGACGATGTTCGAGATCGCGCCCTCGACCACCTGGCCGGGCTGGAGCCGGTCGAGGATCTGCTGGCGCACCTCCTTGCGCTCCTCCTCGAGCACGGCACGGCGCGAGAGAACGACGTTGTTGCGCGATCGGTTGAGCTCGATCACCTTGCAGAAGATCGGCTGGTTGAGGAACTCGTCGAGGTTCTGGACGCGGCGGATATCGACGAGCGAGGCGGGCAGGAAGCCACGCAGGCCGAGATCGACGATCAGGCCGCCCTTGACGACCTCTATGACCTTGCCTTCGACCGGCTCGCCGGACTCGGCGGCTGCCTCGATGCGGCGCCACGCGCGCTCAAAGCGGGCACGCTTCTTGGACAGGATCAGGCGGCCGTCCGGGTCCTCCTTGATAAGGACCAGCGCGTCGACCTCCTCGCCGAGCTCGACCTCCTCCGCGGCGTGGACCGACTTGCGGATCGAGAGCTCGTTGCTCGGGATGACCCCCTCGGACTTGTAGCCGATGTCGACCAGGACCTCGTCCTTGTCGATCCGCACGACGCGTCCGGTGACGACGTCGCCCTCGTCGAACAGCACGATGGTCGCGTCGTAGTTTGGGACTACCTGACCGTCGATCTCGAGGAGCAGTCCGTTCGAGCCGGGCACAGGCACGGCTTCTGGCGTGGCAGTCGCTTGCACGAGCCCGGAAGGTTAGCGGCCCGCGTCGCGGGCCGTCACGGGGTCGCGGGTAACCTCGAGCGTCGATGCCGAGCCGACGCACGAAGCGAGGGACCGACCGCACTCGGCTGGACGGCGAGCACGACGTGATCGTATGCGGCGCCTCGTTCGCCGGCCTTGCCGTCGCGCGCGAGCTCGCCGGAAGCGGAGCGAGCGTGATCGTGCTCGACCGCTACGAGGTCGGCGAGCGCCAGACCTCGGCCTGTGCCGCGCCGACGGGCTGGCTCGAGGCGCTCGACCTCGAGGGCTCGATCCGCCAGACCTTCGACGAGCTCACGATCCACTCACCCCACGCGAGCGCTCGCTACCGCCTTCCGTGGACGTTCTCGACATTCGACTATCGCATCCTCTGCGAGCTGCTCGACGACCAGAACGACGCCCGCTTCGAGACCGCCAAGGTGAACGGGCGCGCGGGCGACGTCGTGCACACCGACCGCGGCGACCTGCGTGCGCCATTGGTTGTGGACGCGCTCGGGTGGCGGCGAGTGCTCGGCTCAGCGCCTGGCTATCAGCCACCCGACGCGCCGCTGTCGCGCGGGCTCGAGGTGCACCCCTCGGGGTCGGGCGACGAGCTCGAGATCTGGATCGACCGCCGCTACGTGCCCGCGGGCTACGGCTGGAGCTTCCCGGCCGCCGACGAGCTGCGGATCGGCGTCGGCTCGTTCGACCCGCGCTTCCACGTCAAGGAGCCGACCGTGCGCCTGGCCGAGGATGTGGCGGCGCAGGCGGTCGGGTATCAAGGCAACTGGATCCCGCACGCGCTGCGGGAGGCCACGGAGGACGGCGTCTTCTTCTGCGGCGACTCGGCCGGTCACTGCCTGCCGCTCACCGCCGAGGGAATTCGCACGGCGCTCTACTTCGGCATCGCGTGCGGGCGCGAGCTGCGCGCGGTGGTCGAGGGGCGCGCGACACGCGAGCAGGCGCTGCGGCGCTACCACCGCTTCTCGGCCCAACACGAGTGGAAGTTCCGCTGGATGCTGCGCACGCAGCGGCTCGTGCCGCGCGTGCCGGCGCGCGCGCTCGGCGCGGCGCTGAGGGCGATGGCCTCGCGGCGCTTCGTCGACTGGTCGTTCGGGCACTACCTCGAGATCGCCCCGCCGTCGTTCGCGCTGCAGCTGTCCGAAGGTGGGCCGAAGCGGCGGCCGTCGGTCGCGGCCTAGGCGGAAAGGGCCTGACTTACACTCCTGCCGGCCGTTTTCGGTGCACGCCCGGCGGACAGCGGAGGAGTGAGCATGGCTCGAGGAGCGAACAGCAGGTCACGTGCGCTTCGGTCTCGACTGGTGTCGGCGCTGGTGCCGGCGATGCTCGTGGCGGCGGCCGTCCCGGCGCAGGCGCCGGCCTCGACGGCCGCGGTCGAGGGATCCACGCTCACGTACGTCGCCGATGCCGGCGAGAGCAATCGCCTCAGCGTCGAACCGCTCGTTGACGAGCGCGAGTACCGCGTCAGCGACGACGCGGCGATCAGGCCAGGGCGAGGTTGTCGACGCGCCGGCCCTGATGTCGTCTGCAATGGCGGCGGCGTGGCGCTCGTCGTGTTGGACGTCGGCGACCGCGACGACCACGTGGATGGCCCGGCGGCGTTCCTGCGCGAGCCGCTGCGCGTGGAGATGAGGGGCGGCGAAGGCGACGACGTGCTCCGCTCCGGGATCTACGCCGACAACCTGCAGGAGGGCGGCCCGGGCAACGACACGCTCGCCGCGGGCGACAGCGGCTACGTCCTGCGGGGCGGAGACGGCGACGACCGGCTGCTCACGAGCGTCGACGGCGTCGGCACGCTCGACGGCGGCGGCGGCAACGACTACCTCGAGCCGCAGGGCACCCGCGAATCGATCAACGGAGGCACAGGGCTCGACACGCTTTCGTATCGGCTCGACTGCTGCCAGCCGGCCGGGCCTGCCACCGTCAGCCTCGACGGGGTCGCAAACGATGGCCACAACGGGCCCGCTGGAGACAGCGACAACGTCTCTTCCGACATCGAGGTGATCACCGGCAGCCCGCTCGGCGACTCCCTGCGCGGCGACGCCGGCGCGAACTTCTTCCACGGCGCCGATGGCGCCGACACGCTCGCGGGCGGTGCCGGCGACGACTACCTCTACGGCGAGGCGGGCGACGACCAGCTCACGGGCGGCGCGGGCAACGACCAGCTCGACGGCGGCCGCGGCGACGACGCCCTCGACAGCCGCGATGGGGACCCTGACAGCGTGGTCTGCGGCCCCGGCCTCGACTCCGTCGTCGCCGACCCGAGCGATGCCGTGGCCGGGGACTGCGAGCGGCGCGAGATCGCGCCGTCGCCCATGACTCAGGCGGAGGCCTCGATCTCCAGGCCGACGGCGGCGGGCGGGGTCGCTGGCGCG
>JACCXP010000051.1 GCA_013696905.1 Thermoleophilaceae bacterium | reverse complement strand
TCTTCTCGGAGTCGGCGTCGAAGTCGAGCAGGATGCGGGCGGCGACGCCCTCGTTCTCGCGCACGAGGCCGAGCAGGATGTGCTCGGTGCCGATGTAGTTGTGGCCGAGCGAGAGCGCCTCGCGCAGCGCGAGCTCAAGCACCTTCTTGGCGCGCGGGGTGAAGGGGATCTGTCCGGAGGTGACCTCTTCGCCCGAGCCGACGATCCGCACCACCTGGGCGCGGACGCGCTCGACCGTTATGTCGAGCGACTCCAGCACGCGCGCGGCGAGACCCTCCTCCTCGCGGAGCAGACCGAGAAGGATGTGCTCGGTGCCGATGTAGTTGTGCTTGAGGATGCGGGCTTCCTCTTGAGCGAGGACAACCACCTGGCGGGCGCGTTCTGTAAAGCGCTCGAACATCTTGAGTCCTTAGGTCGGGTTCGCGGGGTCCGCGGAAGCCAGAGGCCTCATCCTGTTATCGGACCGTTCGCCGATGCGGATGAATCTCATCCTTCCCCGGGCGCCCTGTCCGCATACTAGCAACGGGCCCCGGCCGTCCCGACCGGTCCCCAGGCTCCCCAAGGCCGCACTAAACCGGCTCTCGTGCGCGCTTATACGCTCGTTCCGGGATCGGATCGCAGCGCCGGAAACAGCACCACCTCGCGGATCGAGGTGCGGCTCGAGAGGATCATCACGAGCCGGTCGATCCCAACGCCGATCCCCCCGGTCGGCGGCATTCCGTGCTCGAGCGCGCGCACGAAGTCCTCGTCGTAGGGCTGTGCCTCGACGTCGCCGGCGGCGGCGAGCGAGCGCTGGTCCTCGAAGCGAGCGCGCTGCTCGTCGGGATCGTTCAGCTCCGAGAACGCGTTGGCGAACTCCATCCCGGCGGCGAAGCACTCGAACCGCTCGACGAGGCCGGGCTCGGAGCGGTGGTCCTTCGCGAACGGGGACAGCTCGCGCGGGTAGTCGAGCACGAACGTAGGCTGGACGAGGGTCGGCTCGACGTGCTTTGACAGCAGCTCGTCGACGAGCTGCGGCCAGGTCTGCGACGGGTCCAGGTCGATTCCCCGCTCGGCGGCCGCGGACACGAGCTCCGGTGCCTCGCGCGCGGCCATCACGTCCACGCCGGCCGCGTCTGAGATCGCCTCGCGCAGCGTCAGCCGCCGCCACGGCGGCGAGAAGTCGAGCTCACCCTGATAGCCCACCTGCTCGGCCACGAACGCCACGAGCTGCTCGAGCTGTCGGGCCTCGTCGCCGTAGTCGGCGTAGGCCTCGTACCACTCGAGCATCGTGAACTCGGGGTTGTGCTTGTGCGATATCCCCTCGTTGCGGAAGTCCTTGCCCAGCTCGTACACGCGCTCGAGGCCGCCGACGATCAGGCGCTTGAGGTAGAGCTCGGTCGCGATGCGCAGGTAGAGGTCGCGGTCGAGCGCGTTGTGGTGGGTCGTGAACGGGCGTGCGAGCGCGCCGCCGTAGAGCGGCTGGAGCACCGGCGTCTCGACCTCCAGGAAGCCGCGCTCGTCGAGCCAGCGGCGGATCGCCGAGACCACGCGCGAGCGCAAGATGAAGAGCTCGCGCGACTCGACGTTTGCGATCAGGTCGAGCTCGCGACGGCGATAGCGGGTCTCTGTGTCCTCGAGCCCGTGGAACTTCTCGGGCGGCGCCCGCAGCGACTTGGCGAGCAGCGTCCATCCCTCGACCCGCAGCGACAGCTCCCCACGGCGCGAGCGAAAGGCGCTCCCGTCGACGCCGATCAGGTCGCCCAGGTCGAGCGAGCTGAGGCGCGCGAAGGACTCGTGGCCGAGCACGTCCTCACGCGCGTGGAGCTGAAGGCGCCCCGAGCGATCGACGAGGTCGAGGAAGGCCGCGCGACCGTGGCCGCGGCGAGCCGCCAGGCGGCCGGCCAAGCGGTAGGAGTCCTCGGTCTCGGCGCCCGCCCCCAGCTCGCCGTGAGCAGCCTGCACTCGAGCGATCGGGATCGTCCCTCGATATTGGTGCGGGAAGGGCTCGACACCGGCTGCGCGCAGGCGATCGAGCTTGGCGCGACGATCGGCCACGGCGCCCTCGGTCGCGCGCTCGTGCGCAGCGCGCGAGTCCGCGCTCGGTTCGTCGGCCATCAAGGGCCCGCGGCTCTAGCCGCGCGCGCCGGCGGCTTCGATCTTCGTGATCTTGAGCTCGCGGGCGGGGCCGCGCGGCACCGGGACCGACACGACGTCGTTGCGACGGTGGCCGATCAGGGCCTTGCCG
>JACCXP010000035.1 GCA_013696905.1 Thermoleophilaceae bacterium | reverse complement strand
TGCTCGTAGTCGACTGACTAGCTCAGGCGAAGAAGAAGACGAGCCCGAGCACGGCGTAGACGGCGAGCAGCGGATCCAAGCGCCTGCGAACCCGCGGCCGCTGGCGGAGCTCGGCCGTGCGCTCGAGGGCATGGGCAGGCGCGGCGCGATGGGCGGTCCCGGCGGGCCGACCGCGGGTGCTGCGGGCAACCTGACCGGCCCGCAGTTGCTCGTAGCCGACTGACTAGCTCAGGCGAAGAAGAAGACGAGCCCGAGCACGGCGTAGACGGCCAGCAGCTGGACGCCCTCGAACCAGTTCGACTCGCCCTCCTGGACGGCGAAGTTCGCGATCAGGACAGCGAAGATCATGCCGACGATCTCGTAGCCGGAGAAGACCAGCAGCAAGGGCTCGGGGCCGAAGATGAACGACAGCAGCACGAGCAGCGGCGCGACGAACAGCGCGATCTGGGCGCTCGATCCGATCGCGATGTTGACCGCGAGGTCCATCTTGTTCTTGTAGGCGACGAGCACCGCCACCCAGTGCTCGGCGGCGTTGCCGACGATCGCGACGACGAAGACGCCGATGAAGAACTCAGACAGCCCGATCGTCTCGGCGGCCTCCGAGATCGAGCCGACGAGGATCTCGCTCATCACGCCGACGAGCACGCCGGCGATCGCGAGCATCGTGACCGACTTGCGCACCGTCCACGTCGCCTCGTCGCCCTCCTCCTCCTCGAACGGGTTGAAGAGCCTGCGGTGCGTCTTGAGCGAGAACAGCAGCCCCAGCGCGTAGGAGCCGATCAGAAAGACCGCGGTGATGAACGAGATCTGCTGCAGCCCTGCCGGGAAGTCGGCGCGTGACTCGCCCGGCGTCGGCAAGCTTCCTCCCTGCAGGATGTCGTAGGCGGCCGGCAGCACCAGCGCGACGAGCGCCAGCATCAGCATCAGCGCCTGCGAGTGGGCGGCGGTGCGGTTGAACTCCTGGCGCTCGTGGCGCAGGCCGCCGACGAGCATCGAGGCCCCCATGACGAGCAGGATGTTGCCGATGATCGAGCCGACGATCGAGGCCCTGACGACCTCCTGCAGGCCCGCGATCAGCGCCAGAAAGGCGATCACGAGCTCCGGGAAGTTGCCGAATGTCACGTTCAGCAGGCCGCCGATCCCGGGGCCGGACTTTGCGGCGAGCTCCTCCGTCGCGCGTCCCATCAGGCCCGCCGTCGGAATGACGCCGAGCGCCGAGGTCACGAACAGCAGCCACGCCGGCGGGTCGGCCAGCCCGAAGACGTGAGACAGCTCGAGCGCGGCGGCGATCGGGATGAACAGCCACAGGATCCCGATCGGGTGCAGGTACCACGGGCGGCCGCCGCGCTTGCCCGGGCCGCCGTCGCCGGCACCGCCGTCGTGTCCCGGCTCGCTGCCGCGGGTGGCCTCGCGCTCAGCGGCCGTCGAGCTCATCGACCTCCTCCTCCTCGTCCTCGTCGACCTCGACGTCGTCGTCGGCGTCCTCGATCGCATCCGTGCCCACGGCGCGGCCGTCGCCGCCGTGGTAGGTGACCTGGAAGCCCTCCAGCAGCTCGTCGCGCCGGTTCTCGTCCACCGGCGTGTCGTCGGAGATCAGCACCCAGTCGGCACCCTCGAACTCCTCCATGTTGAAGATCTCGGAGTCGAGCGAGGGGGAGTCGTCTACGACCACCATGACCTCGGTCTGGGGGTTGAAGTAGGTGCCGGGGCGGATGAGGAGCTCGTCCAGCTCGAAGCGACGACCGTCGGCCATGTCCGTATCTATATCCGAAAGCGCCACGCCCGACACGACCCGGCGGGGTGGGTACTCTTGCCGCGCTCGAGCGACTGGAGGGTAGTTGCATGTTCGTCTTCAGGGCCGCCGTGGTCGGCGCCGGGACTATGGGGGGCGAGATAGCGCAGGCGATCGCCTCGGCGGACGTGCCCGTCGTGCTGCGCGATGTCGACAGCGCCCCGCTCGAGCAGGGGCTCGCGACCGCGCGGCGCGCGACCGAGCGCCAGCTGCGCGGCCTCGTCAAGCGCGAGCGGATGACCGAAGCGCAGGCCGCGACCGAGCTCGAGGCGATCATCGGCCGGATCCGCGCGACGACTGGCTACGAGGGCTTCGGCGACGTCGACCTGGCGATCGAGGCCGTGCCCGAGCGGATGGACGTCAAGCACGAGGTGTTCGCCGAGCTCGACGCGGCGACGCCGGGTCACGCCATCCTCGCCTCGAACACCTCGGGCCTGTCGATCTCGGAGCTCGCCGCGGGCACGACCCGCCCCGACAGGGTCGTGGGGATGCACTTCTTCCTGCCCGCCTCGGTGATGCGGCTCGTCGAGGTCGTGGAGGGCGAGGCCACCTCCGAGGAGACCGTGCAGGCCGTGGTCGGGTTCGCTCAGCAGCTCCGCAAGCAGCCGATCCGCTGCCTCGACCAGGCGGGCTTCGTGGTCAACCGCATCCTCGCGGCCGGGCTCGGCGAGCTGTGGCGCGCGCAGGCCGAGGAGGGACTCTCATTCGAGCATGTGGACGAGACGGTGCGCGAGGCCAAGGCCGCGCCGATGGGGCCCTTCGAGCTCTCCGACTGGATCGGCCTCGACACCCTGCTGCACCTCGCCGAGCACCTGCGCGAGTTCTACGGCGAGCGCTTCCACATCTCGGCGGAGCTCTCCGAGCGGGTAGCCGCCGGCGACCTCGGGCGAAAGAGCGGACGGGGGTTCTATGAGCACGGAGGCTGACGCTGCGCTCGTCGAGCGCTTTCGCCTGCGCTCGCTGGTCGAGGCCTGCCTGATCGTCGAGGAGGGCGTGGCGGCGACCAAGGACGTCGACCTCGGCATGACGGGCGGCGCGGGCCTCGCGCAGGGCCCGTTCGCGGCCGCCGACGAGCGGGGTCTCGACGCCGTGCTCGACGCGCTCGAGCGGGCCGAGGCCAGATGGGGCGAGGACTTCACGCCGCCGGTGCTGCTGCGACGGCTGGTCGCCCAGGGCCGGCTCGGGCGCTCGACCGGGCAGGGCTTCTTTCCCTATCCGCGCCCGGACGAGGGCCATGCGGGCGAGAACGTGCTGCTCGAGACGCGCGGCCCCGTCGCTATCGCCTGGCTCGACCGCCCGCCGGCCAATCCGCTCTCCCCGGCGCTGTTGGGGGAGCTTGCCGAGCTGTGGCACGCGGTAGAGGGGCGCGTGCGCGTGCTCGTGATCGCCTCGTCGTCGCCGGCGGTCTTCTGCGCAGGCGCCGACATCCGTGAGTTCAGCAAGATGGACCAGACCGCGGCGCGCGAGCTGATGGACGTCGCCCATGGCCTGTTGCGCGACATGGAGCGGTCCTCCACGATCACGATCGCCGCAGTCAACTCGCTCGCCTACGGCGGCGGCTGCGAGCTCGCGATGGGCTGTGACCTGCGCATCGCCGCGGAGTCCGCCAGCTTCGGCCAGCCGGAGATCGGGCTCGGGATCATCCCTGGCTTCGGCGGCACGCAGCGCCTGCCGCGCCTAGTGACGCCGGCGCGCGCGCTCGAGATGAACCTCACGGGCCAGCCGGTGGGGGCGTGGGAGGCCTTCCGGATCGGCCTCGTCAACCGCGTGGCGCCGGACCACGAGCTGCTCGACACCACGCTCGGCTGGGCGACGAAGCTCGCGCAGCAGGCGCCGCTATCCGTCGCGCAGATCAAGGCCGTCTCGCACGCGGCCGACCTCGACGAGGGGATCGAGCTCGAGAAGCGGGGCTTCCTCGAGGCGTTCGCATCCGACGATGCCCGCGAGGGCGTCGCCGCCTTCCTGGAGAAGCGCCAGGCTCGCTTCAGCGGCAGGTGAGCGCGGCTCGGCTCGCCGAGTTGATATGCGCGAGCGGCCGCGTCGTCGCCCTCACGGGCGCCGGCATCTCGGTGCCCTCTGGCATCCCCGACTTCCGCTCACCCGGCACGGGGCTGTGGGCCAACGTCGACCCGATGGAGGTCGCCCACATCGCCGGCTGGCGCCGCGACCCGGACAAGTTCTGGTCGTTCTACGGGCAGCGCTTCGCGCTCCTGCACGACAAGCGCCCAAACGACGCCCACCTCGCGCTCGCCGAGCTCGAGCGACGCGGCCTGCTCGAGGCCGTCGTCACGCAGAACATCGACCGCCTGCACAGGCTCGCCGGCAGCGACTGCGTGATCGAGGTACATGGCTCGATCGACTGGAGCGCTTGCCTGCGCTGCGGCGCTCGCACCGAGCTCGAGCGCGTGCTCGAGCTGCTGGCCGCCGCGGAGGGAGCGCCGCGGTGCGCCGGCTGTGGCGCGCCGCTCAAGCCGGACGTGGTCCTCTTCGGCGAGCGCCTCGCGCACGAGACCATCGACGCCGCGTGTGAGCTCGCCGAGAGCGCCGACCTGTTGCTGTGCGTGGGCTCCTCGCTTGGGGTGCAGCCGGTGGCCGGGCTGCCCGAGCTGACGCTGCGCAGCGGTGGAGCGGTGGCGATCGTGACCCAGGGGCCGACGCCCTACGACCGGGCGGCGACGGTCAAGCTCGAGGGGGACGTCGAGGAGGAGCTGCGCGCGCTCGTGGCGGCGATTGGGGCTCAGTCGCCGCTGCTGCCGCGCCGCGCCGGAACCGCATAGAGCGAGGGGCGGCGAGGCACACGCGGGTTCTCGATCCGCCCGAGGCGGTCGATCAGCCGCTGCCACTGGCGCGGCTTGAGGATCGCGAGCGCCTGGCGCCCGAGCGCTCGATTCTGGCCGTAGAGCGGCTTGAAGCCGACATGGATGTGGTCGTGGTGATCGCCCATCGCGAACGTCCGACCGCCGAGGTCGAGCAGCGAGATGATCTGGTCGGGGCCGAGCGTTCCCTGCAGCAGCAGCAGGCGCCTCACCGCGCGCTCCGTCACATCGCCTGCTCCCTGGTGGCCGAGAATCGGCACGCCGTTAAGGGCCGAGATGTCGACCGCGTTTCCAGAGGAGTGATGCGAGATGTTGCCGGAGCGCGTGTAGATCGAGTGCCCGCACTTGAGCGAGCTGACCGTGGGATGCAGTCGGGCCTCGGCCAGGTAGGCGAGCGTGGCGAGCACCCGCCGGTCGACCTGACCCGAGCGCACGTCGCGGCGCCCGCAGCCGTAGAGCCTGATGCGCTTGTCTGAGAGCACGCGGCGCTCGAGCAGTGGCTTCGGCAGCAGCAGGACCTGCCCGATCGAGAACGAGTCGCCCTCGCCGCCGGGGCGCAAGGAGCTGCGGCCCGAGGCGCGGTAGACAGCGGTCGACTCGAGCAGCCGCCAACCGTCGAGGATCGGCTTCGGGTCGACTCGTGGCGCGCCCCTCCCGGCCGGGCGGATCTCCATGCGCAGGTGCGGGGAGCGCTCGGCACGCGGCTGCCCGACCCGTCCGAGCACCGTTCCGCCGATCACCCGCGAGCCGCGCCTGAGGCGACGCAGGTCGAAGTCGCGGTCGTCGAGTGAGAGCGGGCGGGCGAAGCGGTCCCGGAAGGTGGTGTAGGCACGGGCGTCGCGCGCGGGTACGGGCGCGCGCGGGCGGGTGCGCTCGGGGTGTGCGAACAGGCGTCTCTTGACCCGCGCGGGCGGGCGCGAAGCGCTCGCC
>JACCXP010000022.1 GCA_013696905.1 Thermoleophilaceae bacterium | reverse complement strand
GAGCGAGCCTTGCAGCCGGTGCCACAGGCGCCGGCATCGCCGCGGCGAGCGCCGGTGGTGGCGTCGCCGGAGGTGCGATCGGCGCGGGCGTCAGCGCGCTCGCCACAAAGGCGGCCGCCGGCGTGATGGCCGCCGCGATCGTGACCGCCGGCGCCGTCGAGGTGAAGCACGTGAGCAGCGACCGGTCGGCCGGCCGGCAGGCCGCGACCGCGGTCGTCGAGCGCAAGGAGCTCGAGGTCCCAAAGGCAAAGGCGGAGACCAAGGCGCCCGACGAGACCGCCGGCGTCATCGACCCCGAGTCACTCAAGGCCGTGACGGACCCGAGTGCCGCAACGGAGGCGAGCGTCAAGGGTGAAGTCGCGCCCGACGCCGCGGCCGTTCCCGCCGCGGCCGCTGCGGCGCCCGAGGCCGCACCGGTCGCGACGGCGCCGGAGCCCGCCAACGGAGGCGCCAAGGCACCCGACGCCACCGCTCCCGCCACCTCTCATCCCGCTTCCACCCCCCGGCCCGCGCCCCCCGCCGTCTCGCCGAGCGCGCCCGCGGGAGAGCCCGCGAGCACACCTGCCCATGCCCAGCCGGCGCCAACCGCCGGCGAGCAGCGGCCGCGGTCGAAGCCGTCGAGCGGGACGGCCACGAGCCCACGCGATGGCAGCGAGAAAGTCACGAGTGACACGGGCGCGAGCCGCAGCAGTTCGACGCAGACCGGCGCGGCGGCCGCACCCACCCCCGCCGCCGGTTAGTGGCGACGCTCGAGGAGTTCGAGCGGATCGACATGCGGGTCGGCAGGGTGCTCTCGGTCGAGGAGTTCCCGGAGGCTCGGCGACCGGCCTGGAAGCTCGAGATCGACTTCGGCCCCGAGGTCGGCGTCAAGCGCTCCTCAGCCCAGATCACCCACTACCCGCGCGAGGCGCTCGACGGCAGCCTGGTCGTGGCGGTGGTCAACTTCCCCCCGCGACGGATCGCGGGCTTCCAGTCCGAGGTGCTCGTGCTGGGGGCCCTCGACGACGACCAGGGCGTAGTCCTCCTACGCCCCGACCGCGACTGCCAGATCGGCGACCGGATCGGCTGACGCTCCGAACGGGTCGCGACACCCTGCTCGCGTCCCCGCCGTATTGGCGCGATCAGCCGCCGGGCTCGCCCGAGGCCACGATGCGCACGTCGTTGACGCCGTCGAGCCCGCGCAGCGCGTAGGAGCGGTCTGGCATCAGGCCGTCGAGGGTGAGCCTGGCGCGGTCCTGGGGCCCCGCGACGAGCGTGCGTCCCGCGATGCTGACGCGGTAGCGGCGATCGTCGCGCGAGCGCAGCTCGAGGCGCATGGCGATGAAGGGCGGCACGCGGATGCGCCGCGGTGTGAGCGATCCGTCGCGTCCCTCGACACGCACCTCCGAGCGGATCGGCTGCTCGTCGCCGGCGCCGCCCTCGTCGTCCTCCGATGAGGAGCGTCCCGTCTCGGTGCTCTCGCTCGTGCCGGTCTCGGTCGACCCGGCGGTCGACCCCTCGCTCGGCGAGGTCGTCGAGGTCGTCGACCCCGAGCCGGTCGAGGACGGCGTCGCCGGCTCCTCGTCGGCCCCGCAGCCGCCGAGCACGAGCGCCGCCAGCACCAGGCCCAGGTATCCCCTAGACAGAGTGCGTGCCCCCCGGCTCGAGCACGACCACCTGCGAGGAGGTCTGGGCCTCGACGTCCGACTTGAACGCGTTCGCATCGGTCTCGATCGGCGGAAAGGTGTCGTAGTGGCAGGGGATCACCTGCTTGGCGCCGACGAGCTCCGCGGCCGTGAGGGCGTCGTGGCGGTCCATCGTGTAGTGGCCGCCGATGCAGACGATCGCAACGTCGATCTCATCCCGGCGCCCGACGAGCTGGAGGTCCGAGAAGAGCGCGGTGTCGCCGAGGTGATAGACGACGGTCTCGCCGAGCTTGATCACGAGCCCCGTCGCGGCATGGACAGTGCCCTTCGGCGTGACGCCGAAGTGCCACGCCGGCACGAGGCGGACCCAGCCACCCTCGAACTCGACCGTGCCACCCAGCAGCGGGTCGGCGATGTTCTCGATCCCGTCCTCGGTCAACTCACCGGCGAGCTCCTTCGAGGCGACACAGAAGGCGCCGCTGCGCTTGGCGATGTCGACGGTGTCGCCGAGGTGGTCGAAGTGCCCGTGCGTCAGGAACAGATGTGTGGGGTCGAGGTCGGCCGGCGCCGCGGCGGCCAGCGGGTTCTCCGACAAGAACGGGTCGATCAGGACGCGCGTGCTGCCCTCGGTCAGCTCGAAGCAAGAGTGGCCCAGAAAGCGGATCTCCATCGGTCAGTCCTCCCTGTGATCGTTGTCGTTGTCTCCTTGATCGAGCTCTCGAGCGAGCTCCCAGCCCACCGCGACGCCTACGAGCATGCTGATGCGAGTCTCTTCGGCGACCAGCGTGCGTACCGCGGCGAGCCGCTCGGCGTCCGGAGCTACGGTCACCTGGCGCAGCTGCGACTCGTGGGCGTCGTCGAACCAGCCCCCCTCGGCGAGCGCCCGCATCAGGATGTGCTGCAGCTGGGGGGCCATGTCGGTGACCCGTGCCTGCGCCGCACGAAAGCGATCGGGCTCGGCGAGCGCCTCGAGCGCGGCGTCGATCTCGGCGTCGGTCGGCTCGCGGGGCGCCACGCCTAGGCGCCGCCGAGCGCGGCGGTAGTTGAGGCGGGAGGCACTTAAGTCAGCGCCTGATCAGCGCCGGCAGCAGCAGCCCGAAGACGGCTCCGACGACTACGCCGCCGACGGCGGCTGCGATCGAGGCCGAGGGCCAGACGAGTGAGACGAGCACCAGCAGCAGGGCGAAGACGCCGGCGCCGATGATGTCGGCGCCGCGGTCCTCGCCGCGGCCATGGGCGCGGCGGTCCTCGACGAGCCACGCCGTCAACAGGCCCAAGGCGGCGCCGTTGCCGCCGATCGCCGGCAGCAGCCCGGCTCCCTGGGCGAGCCCCGCGCCGGCCGCTCCCGCGAGCAGGAACACCGAAACCGCCGCGAAGCGCCCGAAGCGGCGTTCGAGGTGCATGCCGAAGATCGCGGTCGCGACGAGGGCAATGAACTGGTAGCCCGCGTTGTCGTAGACGAAGAGGGTCGTCACCAGGCGCCACCACTGATCCCCGATCGGCGTGACCAAGCCGAGGTCGAGCGCCAGGCTCTCGCGGGCGGCGCCGGCGACCGTGGCGACGAGCGACAGGGCGATCAGGACGTAGACCCCGTAGGGGCGGGTGTCGGGCGCAACCCAAGGCGTCGCGGGATCGCTGCGCTGGCGCGGCGGCTCGGCCTGGCGGCGGCGCACCCGAGGCGGGGGTCGGGGCGCCGAGCGAGTGCGCGGCGGCGGCTCGGCGGGCGGCTCGCGCTCGAGCTTGGGCGCGCGCTTTCGCACCCGCTGTCCACAGTAGGGGCACTCCGTAACGTACGGAGACACCTCGGACGAGCAGCTCTTGCAGATGACGAACAGGTCGGGCTCGCTCACCCAGCGGAGCATACCGGGGGGCGTTCGTGCGAATGGAGGTTCAGGCCTCGACCGCGACGGTCCTCTCGACGATCTCCGTCATCACCTCGCGCAGGTCGTGATTCGCCTCCCAGACGAGCAGCTGGCGATCGGCGCCGGTGCCCCGGTCGAGCAGGTCGTCGATGCCCTCGAGCTCGTCCGCGGAGCCGAGGTCCTCGGCGTGCCCGCGCATGCGGTCGAGCACCCGCCGCGCGAGGACGCGCGCCGGCACTGCGTCCGAGCTTGGGAGGTCGACGAGCTCCGCATCGAGCCCCGAGCGCGCCGCGATCCACTTGTTCTCGTCGAGCATCTCGTAGGGGTACTCCGACAGCTCCAAGCCGGCCTCGAAGTGCTCGGCAAGCTCTTTGACCATCGCGTGCACGAGCGCCGCGATCCCGAGCGTGTGCTCGACGCGCGTCTGGCCGTCCATCACGCGGATCTCGACGGTGCCGAAGTTCGGGTGCGGACGCACGTCGTACCAGAGGAAGGTGTAGTCCTCCATCACGCCTGACTCGACCATGAAGCCAATCCGCTGCGAGTAGTCGTCGAAGTCGATGTAGGTGGGCGGGATGCCGACGCGCGGGAAGGCGCGAAAGATCGGCGTGCGCGTGGACAGGAGACCCGTGCGGTCGGCGCGCCAGAAGGGCGAGTTGCACGACAGCGCGAGCAGCAGCGGCACGTGCACGCGCATGCCGTTCGCGACGTGGATCGCCTTGTTGGGGTCGTCGATCCCGACGTGCACGTGCGCCCCGAAGATCAGCTCCTGGCGCGCGACGAAGCGCAGGCGGCCGACGAGGTCACGGTAGCGTGGGCGCTGGACGATCCGCTGGTCCTCCCACATCGCGAACGGGTGCGTGCCCGCCGAGCCGATCGTCAGCCCTCGATCGCCCGCCGCGTGGTTGACGAGCCGGCGCAGAGCGCGCAGCTGGTCGCCGGCCTCGGCGGTGTTCTCGCAGACGTTCGTGCCGACCTCGAGCACCGACTCCATCAGCTCGGGAGCGATCGCCCCCGGCAGGTCCGGCACCGCCCCCAGCAGCTCCTCGATCGAGTTCGAGAGCTCATACGTCTCTGCGTCGAGGATCATCAGCTCCTCCTCGATCCCGATCGTGTACGAGGGCCCCGTGAATTGGTGCTGCACGCGCGGATCGTACCCGTGCCCCTGACGGCCCGGGTGTAACGTGGACAAGCGTTCCCGACCACAGGAGGCCCCATGGCGCTCTCGCCCCTGACCGAACAGAAGCCGCTGCTGTCCACGCTTTCCCCGGGCAAGCTCACGCGCATGCACCGGATGCTCTACGAGTTCGGGCCCGGTCACGGGACGCTGATGCTGCTGCCGATCGACCAGGGCATCGAGCACGGGCCACGCGACTTCTTCGACAACCCGGCCTCGAAGGACCCCGAGTACCAGTTCAAGCTCGCCGCCGAGGGCGGCTATTCGGCGATCGCCTGCCAGATCGGCCTCGCCACTCGCTACTACCCCGACTACGCGGGCGCGCTGCCGCTGATCCTGAAGATCAACGCCAAGACGGAGATCGGGGGCTCGGCGAACTCGTTCTCGTCGCTGAACGCGTCCGTCGAGGACGCCGTACGCCTCGGTGCGGACGGCGTCGGCTACACGCTCTACGTCGGCTCGCCACGCCAGGACGAGGACCTGATTCAGCTCAAGGCGGTGCGCGAGGAGTGCGAGCGCTACGGCATGCCACTCGTGATCTGGGCCTATCCGCGCGGCTCGGCGCTGGACGAGCTTGGCGGCCAGAGCACCTTCTACGCGATCGACTACGCCGCGCGCATGGCGATGGAGATGGGCGCGGACGTCGTCAAGCTCAATATGCCGAAGATCGATCCGGACAAGGACAAGCTGACGCCCGCGCCCTACAACGAGATGGAGCTCACCCAGGAGGAGGCGATCCGCCAGGTGGTCGAGTCGGCGGGGCGCTCGCTCGTGGTGCTCTCGGGCGGCTCGCGGATCGACGACGACCAGCTGCTCGAGCAGACGCGCATAGTGATGGAGGCCGGCGGCTCGGGCGTGATCTACGGGCGCAACGTCTGGCAGCGCGAGCTCGACGCCGCCAAGGACATCGTCGAGCAGATCAAGGAGACGCTCGTCTCGAGCGTGCGACGGACCCCGTAGCCAGCAACCACCGATCGAGGCGCCGCCGGAATCGTGGATTCAGGCTTAGCCGGGTAGCCTCTCCGCCACCGTGCGGATGCGACAGTCATTCCACCAGTTCGAGGCGGCCTTCCGGGAGTCGGCGGTCGAGGAGCGCTCGCGCAGCGAGCAGCGCGTCCACAGGGCCACGCAGCGCACGCGCCAGCGTCGTCAGCAGCGGGTGCGCAAGCACGCGACGCTGCGCTTCGTCGCGCTGGTCGCCTCGATCCTCGGCACGAGCGTGCTGGTCACGATCGTGATGTTCGAGACCCTCGCCTGGCTGATCGGCGGCTAGTCGTTCTTGAGCCGCTCGAGCGCGTCGCTTACGGCCGCGCTCGCGCCCTCGGAGGCCCGGTCCTGCTGGATCTCGAGATAGACCTCCTTGCGAAAGACGGGGATCGCCCTCGGGGCCTGGATCCCGATTCGTACCTTCTCGCCCATAACGGCGAGGACGGAGACCTCGATCTCGTCCCCGATCATGATGCTCTGGTTGGACTTACGTGTCAGGACGAGCATTGTGCCTCCGTGGCGGGATCTCCTGAGCCAGCGTGACTCAGCAGGAAAGTTTCGCAGCCCGCAAGGATAGGTCACAGGCGGTCCGCCAAGTGCCGTCCCCGCCAGCGCCTACTAATGTTGGCGGCTCGTCCAGATGGCCCGCCGCTCGCTAAAGCCCCAGCTCAACCAGATCCGCACCTGGGTCCGTCAGGGTCGAACCGACGCCTGGATCGCACACCAGCTCGAGGTCGCCGTGCGCGACATCTCGGCTTTCAAGCGCGAGCACGAGCTGGCCCCGGCCGAGCCCGTCGACGGTGACGGCGACGGCTTCGCCTCCGGGGGCGAGGAGGAGCCGGACCTGCGCGCCGAGGACGACGCGCTCGTGGCGGCGCAACTCGACGCAGAGCCCGAGGTCGTCGAGGAAGAGGAGCCC
>JACCXP010000021.1 GCA_013696905.1 Thermoleophilaceae bacterium | reverse complement strand
AGAGGACGCGCCGGCCGAGGGGCCCGAGCGAGCAACCCGCTCGCGCCGCCCGGCGGCCGCCGAGGAGAGTCCGAGCGAGGCCGCAGAGGAGGCGCGCACCGGAGTGCTCGAGCTACTGCCGGCCGGCGGTGGCCTCGTTCGCCGAGCGGCGCACGTGGAGTCCCCAGACGACCCTTACGTCTCGCCCGCCCAGATCAAGCGCCTCGAGCTGCGCGCGGGCGACGAGGTGACCGGGCCGGTGCGCCCGCCGCGCCGCTCGGAGCGCCACCCCGCGCTCGTGCGCATCGACTCGGTCAACGGCGCCGACGCCGCGACGGGTCGGCCCGGCCGCAAGCGCTTCGAGGAGCTGACTCCAATCTGGGCGACCGAGCGTCTGGCGGTGCCGGACGAGCTGAGCCAGGCGGCGCCGTTCGGGAAGGGGTCGCGCGTCGCCCTCGGCGGCGAGCCCGGCGTGGGGGCCAGCACGCTGCTGCGAAAGATCCTCGCGACGCTCGCCGAGCGCCAGCCCGAGCTCCAACAGGCGGTCGTGCTCGCCGGGGCGCGTCCCGAGGAGGTGACCGACTGGCGTCGCGACTCGAGCGCCGCGGTGACCGGCGGGGCCTTCGACGAGCCGCTCGCCGAGCTCGGCCGCGCCGCGGAGCTCGCCATCGAGCAGGCCAAGCGCACCGTCGAGCAGGGCGGCGACGCGCTCGTCGCGATCGACTCGCTCGCATTTCTGCCGTTCGAGACCGCTCGCGCGGTGTTCGGGGCGGCCCGCAACGCGCAGCAGGGCGGCTCACTCACGATCGTCGCCGTGACCGGCTCGTCGCAGGACCTGCGCCGCCTCGCGACCACGCGAGTCATGCTCGACGCGGGAAGCTCGGGCCGCTTCCCCGGATCGGTCGTGAGCTCCGCCTCGGGGACCACGCGGGCCGAGCTGCTGGGCTGACGCGAGCGCTGCCCGCGGGTCCCGCTAGAGGTCGATGCTCGAGCCGAGCGACACGACCCGATCCTCGGGCAGCCGGAAGTAGGCGACCGGGTCGGCCGAATTGCGGCTGATGCCCTTGAAGAGCTGCTTGCGCCAGCGCGCCATGGTCCGCGCGCGCGTCAGGTTGATCGTGATCCGGCTGAGGAAGTAGGAGGCGTGATCGACGTCGATGTCGAGGCCGCGCTTGCGGGCGAGGCGCAGCGCGCCGGGCACGTCGGGGTCGTCCTGGAAGCCGAAGCGCGCCGTGACCAGCGAGATCCCGTCGTTGGGAATCCGGAGGTCATCGATCTCGATCCGCTCGTCCTCGGCGACGTGTGGCACGCCGACCGTCTCAAGCGAGAAGATGACCACGTGCTCGTGCAAGACGCGGTTGTGCTCGACGTTGTAGCGCAGAGCGAGCGGCGTCGTGTCGCCCTCGGCGTGCAGGAACACCGCGCTGCCGGGCACCCGGACGGGGGGGTCGGGGGAGTCGTCGAGCGCCGAGACGAACTCCTGGAGCGAGCCCTCCTCCTCGGTTCGGTTGCGCGTGACGATGTCGCGGCCGCGTCGCCACGTCATCAGCAGCACGAACAGGACGAAGCCGATCACGAGCGGGAACCAGCCACCTGAGACGATCTTGGTGATGTTGGCGGCGAAGAACGAGAGGTCGACGAACAGGAAGCCCACGGCCCCCGCGAGCACGAGCCAGAGTGGCTTGTGCCACAGCATCCGCACCACCACGAAGAAGAGCACCGTGTCGATCGCGAGCGTCCCGGTCACCGCGATCCCGTACGCCGAGGCCAGCGCCGAGGAGGAGCCGAAGCCGACCACGAGCGCGACTATGGCCACGAAAATGGACCAGTTCACGGCCGGGATGTAGATCTGCCCGATCGCCTTCTCGGAGGTCTGTCTGATCGCCAAAAACGGCAGGAACCCGAGCTGGACGGCCTGGCGCGTGACCGAGAAGGCGCCCGAGATGACGGCCTGCGAGGCGATCACCGTGGCGAGCGTCGCGAGCAGCACCAGCGGGATCTGTCCCCAGCCGGGGGCGAGCAGGAAGAACGGGTTCTCCG